>JAUNRP010000023.1 GCA_030544165.1 bacterium | reverse complement strand
GGAATTGCGCGCGGTGCGCGGGGATCGGGTGGGGATCGGGGGCTCGGCGCCCCGGGATCGGACAGAGATCGGGCGCGCTGCGCCGGAGCAGGGCCCCCAGTTCACCCTCCATTCACCTCCGTAAGAGAACTCCCATTTTTCCCTCACAGGCGTTTCACCCCTCCTCCCTAATCTCGAAGCAACGCGAGGCCGAGAGCGGCGGAGCACATCGAACCGGTTCACCGGCAGGGGAGGACGCAATGATCGTCTCGGAGTTCATCGCAGGGCTCGCCGCACTGGCACTCGCTGGCGCGATGGCGAGCACCGCCGGCCGCAGGCTGCTGGTGCGCCGCTATCGCAACGGCGCCCGCATCCGCGAGTACCTGATCATCGTGCTCGGCGGGCTGGGCCTCGCCGCCACCACCTTCTCCGTGATCCACCCCCACCCCCACATCGATGCCGCCGTGGTCCCGGCCGCCCTGGTGCTGGTCCTGACCCTGGCCATCTTCACCCTCCTGAACACCCGGATCGCCCCGCCGCAGGCCACGAGCCCCAAGCGCGTGCTCGCGATCGGCGCCCATCCCGATGACCTCGAGCTCGCCTGCGGTGCCACGCTCGCCCGGCTCGTGGACACCGGCCACGAGGTCCACGCGATCGTCCTCTCCCACGGCGCCCAGGGCGGGGACGCCTCCACCCGCCCGGCCGAGGCCCAGCGCGCCGCCGACTTCCTCGGCCTCGCCTCCATCACCGTCCACGATCTCCCGGACACCAACTTCGAGCTCGTTCCCAACGAGCTGGTCCGCCTGATCGAGGCCGCCATCGCAGAGACCAACCCCCAGGTGATCTTCACCCACTCGCAGCACGATCAGCACCAGGACCACCACGCCGTCCACCTCGCCACGCTGCGCGCCGCGCGCCAGCACCACTCGATCCTCTGCTTCGAGTCCCCCTCCACCACCCGCGAGTTCAACCCGGACGTGTTCATCGATGTGGAGGACTACACCGAGGTCAAGGTGGCCTCCGTGCTCACCCACCGCAACCAGGCGGGCAAGCCGTACATGACCCCCGAGGTGGTCCGCGGCATCACCGCCTTCCGGGGCCGCCAGGCCAAGCGGACCCACGCCGAGGGCTTCGAGGCCGTCCGGCTGCTCGTCACCGAATCAGGAGTTTTGTAACGCAATGCGCATCATCGTCACCGGTCTCGGCGGTCCCGCCGGCACCGCCCTCGCCACCCAACTACGGGACCGCGGCATCACCACCATCGGCACGGACATCACGGACACCCCCTCCGCCGAACTCACCTCCGAGTTCGTGATCGGCCCCCGCGCCGATGACCCCGCCCACCTCCCCTTCCTCCGGGACCTCGCCGCCTCCACCCGCGCCGACCTCCTCATCCCCACCGTCCAGGACGAACTCCCCGCCATCGCCTCCGCCGCCACCGTGATCGGTGTCCCCACCGTGATCGCGCACGCCGGCCCCGTCGGAATCGCCCAGGACAAGCTCCTCACCGCCTGGGCCCTCGCCGCCGCCGGCCTCCCCATCCCCCGCACCGGCACCCTCGGCGACGCCGCCTGGGCCCGCCCCCCGTTCGTGGTCAAGCCCCGCGTCTCCCGCGGCGGCAGGGGGGTCCTTCTCGTCGACGGCGAGGCCGACCTTCCAGCCCTGACCCCAGGTGAGGTGGTGCAGGAGTTTGCCCCGGGTATCGAGTACTCGCCCCAGGTCTACCGCTCGCCTGCGACGGGACGCACGGCAGTCGTCGTCGTGGAGAAGACGGAACTGAAGCAGGGACGGGTGGGGAACGCGGCGGCCGTTGTGCGCCTCGCGCCCGGGGAGGCGCCGGATGTGGCGGCGCTCGCGGCGGCAACCGTGGACGCGCTCGGGCTCGTGGGTCCTGTGGACATGGACATTCGCCGGATGGCGGACGGGCGGCCGGTGGTGCTGGAGGTGAACGCGCGGTTCGGTGCGAACAGTGCGTACGCGCCGGAGCTGCTCTCCGCGGTCCTCGCCGAACGGGATGTGTGGCGGCGGCCGGTCCACCTGTTCGGCGGCGGGGGCGGGGGCGGGCACACACCAGCAGCGGGTCCCGCGCCGCTGCCCGGCACCCACTTCGGGGCCGCCGGAGCGCTCTACGCCAGCTCGGGAGGTGCCCGGTGAACATCCTCGAACTCTCCCTCGTGGTGATGGCGGCCATCCTCGGCCTGCTCACCCTCATCCGGTTCGTGTTCGTGCCCCTCGCGCTCGCGCACGAGGTGCGGCATGGGCGCCGGCGGGCGCGCGGGCACGTGGGCGAGCTCGCCCGGATGCCCTCGGTCTCGGTGGTGGTGCCCGCCTACAACGAGGAGCGGGTGCTCGTGGCGTGCGTGCGTTCGATCCTCGCCTCCGGCTACCCGGACCTCGAGGTGGTGATCGTGGACGACGGCTCCACGGACGCCACCCCGCTCCTCATGATGGAACTGGCCGCGGACCAGCGCGTGCGGGCGATCCGCCAGGCCAACGGCGGCAAGGGCGCGGCCCTCAACACGGGATTCGCGGCCACCAGCGGGGAGTTCGTGCTGTTCGTGGACGCGGACGGCGTGTTCACGCAGGACACGATCCCGGAGATGCTGCGCGCCTTCGAGCACGCCCGGGTGGGCGCGGTGTGCGGGGATGACGCGACCATGAACCTGAACCGCATCCAGACCCGCTTCCTGGCCCTCATCTCCCACGTGGGCACCGGCATGGTGCGGCGCGCGCTGCACCTGCTCGGCTGCGTGCCGGTGGTCTCCGGCAACTCGGGGGCGTTCCGCCGCTCGGCGCTGCGCCACATCGCGGGCGCGGGCGGACCGATGCGCGAGGACACGATCGGCGAGGACCTCGAACTCACCTGGCGCCTCCACCGCGCCGGCTGGGAGGTGGCGTACGCGCCCCACGCCCGCGTCCTCTCCGAATCCCCGTCCACCCTCCTGTCCCTGTGGAAGCAGCGCACGCGGTGGGCGCGCGGGCTGCTCCAGTCGCTCCAGATTCACGACGACGCCGTGGGCTCGCGTCGCTACCGCACCTTTGGTCCGTTCCTCCTGTACACGATCGTCTCCGCGGTGGCGGTGCCGATCCTGCAGGTGATGGCGATCGGGATCTTCGCTGCTGGGCTGGTGGGCCGTGTGTTGGCGGGCGGCGCGGTGAGCGTGGACCTGCCGGGCGCCCTGTGGGGCTGGGTGGTGGGCTGGCTGCTCGTGTCCGTGGCGATGCTGGTGTTCTCGATCCTGCTCGACCGCCAGCCCGCGGACCTGCGCCACCTGTGGACCGTGGTGCTGTGGCCGTTCTTCTCCACGTTCCTGGGCCTCACCATGGTGAGGGCGGCGTGGCTGGAACTCACCCAGCAGCCGTCGGAGTGGAACAAGCTGGAGCGGACCGGAGTGAACTCCTACGCGCTTCCTGCGTCCCACGGCAGTGTGGCGGTCACCCTGAACTGACGGCCCTGGATGTGGGCGGTGAGGGTGCCGCCGGCCTGGCGCACCCGCTCCTCCACGGCGATCAGGCCGGAGCCCTCACCGGCGGGCGCCGCGGGTGTGGGCGCCACGAGGTTGGTGACGGTCAGTTCCAGTTCGCCACCCGGCACGCCCCGCGTGGCGATCGTGATCGGACGCCCGGGTGCGTGCGCGATCGCGTTGGAGAGTCCCTCCTCCACCACGCGGTAGAGGGTGCGGAGGAGTGCCACGGGGAGTTCGAGCTCCCACATCCGGGCCCCGTCATCCACCGTGATGGTGGCACCGGCGGCGCGGTACTCCTCGATGAGGTCATCGAGGTCCTGGACGCCGAGTGGGGTGGGATCCTCCTCGTCCGAGCGCAGGGAGCCGATGGCCTCGCGGAGCTCCTGGAGGGCCTCGCGGGACGTCACGCGCATGAGGCCACCCAGCTCGGTGAGCGTCTCCGGATCGGAATCGGCGTTGGCGGTGATCGCATCGGCCTGCATGGAGATGAGGGCGAGGCGGTGTCCGAGCGAGTACTGCATCTCCTCGGCCACCCGCTGGCGCTCCACGTAGACGAGGTTGCGCGCACGGACCTCCCGCTCGCCCAGCAGGCGGTGGGCCTGGTCCTGGATGCGGGTGATGAGGTCACGGTTGTAGGCCACGTACCGCCCCATCAGGTACGGGAGGAGCACGAACACGAGGGTGGGGAAGGTGATCCTGGTGAGCGTGTCGATCGCGGTGACCGATTCCTCTGCGGCGCTGGGGGCGAGGGCGGCGAATGACTGGTCGATCGTCACGGCCACCACCATGGCGATCAGGACCACGAGGGAGGCACGGGTGCGGCGCCCGTTGGTTCCCAGGGCGAAGGCCGCAACGGGGGCGATGATCGTCTTGCGCGCCAGGGAGGCGATGATCGAGGCGATCGGGAGGATCAGGGGATAGCGCTTCCGCAGGACGATTCCGGTGATGGCCATTGGGATCGCGAGCGCGAGGAGGACCCACTCGAAGGGGGTGGGATCGTTCTGCCACATGAGGATCGCGAGCAGGACGAAGGCCGTGAGGTAGGCGAGGAGGTGGTACCGCTCCGGGAACCCGCGCCCGAACGAGAACAGCTTCTCCTCGACCGGGCTCACCACCGGCGTGGTCTCGAGCGCATCCGGGACCGAGGCCACCTGCTGGGGGGAGGCGGCCTGCCCCACCTGTTGATCTCCCACCTGCGCCACCGTCCCTCCTGCTGGCTGCTGCTGGCTACTGCGGCAGGGCCGCGTCGTGGACCAGGAGGGCCACGCCCACCCGGCCGCCCACCCCGAGCTTCTCGAACACGCGGGTGAGGCTCGCCTTGACCGTTGCCTCCGTGCAGTCCAGCAGGGAGGCGATCTGGGCGTTCGAGAGGCCCCGGGCCACGGCCTGGGCCACATCGAGCTCCCGTGGCGAGAGGGGGGCGAGCTTCTCCCGCGCCTCGTGCGAGCGGCGCGTGCCGCCGAGCGCGGCATAGGAGGTGGCGAGGGTGCGCGCATCCTCGGGGGAGAGGACGGCACCCCCGGAGGCGGTGGTCTTCACGGCCTCGATGAGCTCACGGGGCGGGGTGTCCTTGAGCAGGAACCCGGAGGCGCCCGCCTCGAGCGCGCCGAGCACGTAATCGTCCTGGTGGAAGGTGGTGAGGATGAGGACGTTCGGAGGATCGTCCATCTCCTGCACCATGCGGGTGGCACTGATTCCGTCCATGCCGGGCATGCGGACATCCATCACCACCACATCGGGTGTGCTCTCCTGCACGAGCTCCGCACCCTCGGTGGCGCTGCCGGCCTGGCCCACCACCTCGATCTCGGAATCTGCACCCAGGATCATGGCGAGTCCTGCGCGGACCAGGGCGTCGTCGTCGACCAGGACGACTCTGATCATTCCTCTGCTCCCTCCATTGACCACGGCACTGACGCCGTGAGCACGAACTCGGACTCTCCCCGGTGCGTGGTGAGCCATCCTCCCATCGCCTCAACGCGGTGGGAAAGCGCCCGGAGGCCCGAACCGGTCCCGACGGGGCCGTCCTTCGAGAGGGCGCCGAGCGGGTTCGCGATCGTGAGGGTGAGGTCCGCGCCGGGTGCACCCTCGAGGCGGATGGTGACGGGCCGGCCGGGGGAGTAGCGGTAGGCGTTGGTGAGGCCCTCCTGGATGACGCGGTAGACCGTGTGGTCCAGGGCGGGGGAGAGGCCGCCGTCCAGCGCGCCCGATTGGTCCTCCACGGTGACCACCGTTCCGGCCCCGCGGCTCGCCTCGAGGAGGGGCGGGAGCTGGTCCACGCCCTTGGGAGCGGCCTCCTCGCCGCCCGCGCGGAGCGCGCCCACAGCCTCGGTGAGCTCCTCGATGGCCTCGGAGGAGGTGGCCTGGATGAGCCCGCCGAGATCACGCACCGTGGCGGGGCCCGCACCGGCGTTCACCTCGAGCGCGCCCGCCTGCATGGTGAGGAGGGCGAGGCGGTGGCCGAGCGAATCGTGCATCTCCTGGGCGATCCGCTGGCGCTCCGAGTAGATCGCGTTCCGCTCCCGGAGCACCCGGTCCTCGCGGAGTTGCGCCGCCTGCTCCCGGACCCGGGCCACCAGCCGGCGGTTGTAGGTGACGTACCTGCCCATGAGGGCGGGGAGCACGATCACCATGATGGGGAGGGCGGTCAACTGGATGGCCACGTCCACCGGGCCGCGGGAGAGGCCCTCGCGCACGTAGTCGATCGTGATTCCCGTGTTCCGGATCACCAGGAGCGCGGCCATCGCCCACATGGTCACCCGCGCCCACCGGCCGCGGCCGTTGACGCCGAGCGAGAAGGAGGCCACCGGGAGCAGCATGAGGTTGCGGGGAAGGATGAGGGTGGCGGCCGCGATCGGTGCGATGAGGGGGTACCTCTTGCGGAGCACGATGCCCACGGCGTAGGCGGTAGAGCCGAGGACCACCACCACCACATCGAACGCGTTGCGCGGCGAGTACCAGAGCGTGATCCCCACCACCACGCCCATGAGGAGGTAGCCGAGGAGGTGGACCCGCTCCGGGGCGGAGGCACCGAAGGAGAAGAGGGTCTCGCGGAGGTTGGGGCGATCGGGTGCGGAGCGCCCGGCACGTGGTGGACGATCACGGCGCGCGCGGGTGCGCTCTGGATGTGCGGTGGCGGAAACGGCCACGGTCCGGACCCCCTGACTTTCGGACTTCAGCTCCAGTCCGAAAGTCTATCCACGAATCATCTCCACGTATGTTGTGGGCCTCAGTGGATGTTGGAGAAGGTTGGAGCACTCAGAGAAGGACCGCAGGGGGGTCCTTCCACAGGGAATACGGTTCACGGGCGGTCAGCTAACAGGGAAGCTGACCGCCCGTGGGCGTTCCGGGATCGGCAACGGAATCGGACGAGCCGCCGGGCACGCGGTGCCCGCGGCCAGCCGCAGGGCGCCGGGCGCTCCCTCCCAGCCACCGTCCGCTCGGCACTCCCCTCCCATCCGCCGGGCGGGCGGTGCCCCTCTCCGAGGCTCCCCCTAGGATGAAGACGTGACTGTCACATGGACCGATTACACCGTGGCCCTCTTCGACCTTGACGGAGTCATCACCCCCACCGCAGAGCTGCACATGCGCGCGTGGGCGGAGATGTTCTCCGAGTTCCTGGACTCCCGCGGCATCGCCGAGCCCTACACGGACGAGGACTACTTCACCTACGTGGATGGCAAACCCCGCTATGACGGGGTCCGCTCCTTCCTGGAGTCCCGGGGCATCGAGCTGCCCGAGGGTGATCCCACGGACTCCCCGGAACTCGAGACCGTGTGCGGCCTGGGGAACCGTAAGAACATCGTGTTCAACACCGTGCTCGAGCGTGACGGCATCACCCCCTACCCGGGCACGCTCCTGCTCATGGACCACCTGGACGGAATCGGGATGCCCATGGCGATCGTCTCCTCCTCGAAGAACGCCCGCACCGTCCTCACCGCCGCGGGGCTGCTGGAGCGCTTCCCGGTGATCATGGACGGCGCCGTCGCCGCGGCCGAGGGGATCCCGGGCAAGCCCGCCCCGGACACCTTCGTTGCGGCCGCCGCAGCGTTCGGTGCCAGCCCAGGCTCCGCCGTCGTGATTGAAGATGCGCACTCGGGAGTGGCAGCGGGACGGGCCGGCGGGTTCGCGCTGGTGATCGGCGTGGACCGGGGCGCGGGGGCGGAGGCCCTGCGTGAGGCCGGCGCGGACGTGGTGGTGACGGACCTGGAGGAGCTCGTATGAGGCACATGCACGAGGAGGACCCGCTCGACCGCTCCCGGTTCCCGCTGGATTCGTGGCGGCTGGTGGAGACCCAGCACCGCAGCGATGACCTCGGCACCACCGAGACTCTCTTCTCGCTCGGTAATGGGTACCTGGGCATGCGCGCCAACCCCGAGGAGGGGCGGGACGCGCACACGCACGGAACGTTCATCAACGGCTTCCACGAGACGTGGCAGATCCGGCACGCGGAGGATGCGTACGGCTTCGCCAAGACCGGTCAGACGATCGTGAACGTGCCGGATGCCAAGGTCATCAAGCTGTACGTGGATGACGAGCCGCTGCTGCTCTCCGTGGCGGACCTGGTGGAGTACGAGCGGGCGCTGGACTTCCGCGAGGGGATGCTGCGCCGCCACATCGTGTGGCGCACCCCCTCCGGCAAGCTCGTGCGGATCGACACCACCCGCATGGTCTCGTTCACGGAGCGGCACCTGGCGCTCATGACGTTCGAGGTCACGATGCTGCAGGGTGACGCGCCCGTGGTGATCTCCTCCCAGGTGATCAACCGGGCGGACGGCCGGGATGAGTACCACAAGCCCACGGACGAGGCCTCGGCGGGGTTCGATCCGCGCAAGGCGGCGGACTTCGGGCACCGGGTGCTCGAGCCCCAGGGGGACTGGCACTCGGAGCGCCGGGCCCTGATCGGCTACAAGTGCGCGAACTCCGGGATGACGATCGGCGTGGGCGCGGACCACGAGATCGAGACGGAGAACAAGTTCGAGGCCCTCATCGACACCGAGCCGGACATGGCCAAGAAGGTCTACCGGATCGAGGCGAAGGAGGGGGTGCCGATCCGCGTGACGAAGGCAGTGGCGTACCACACCTCCCGCTACGTGCCGGTGCGCGAGCTGTTCGACCGCTGCCGCCGCACGCTGGACCGGGTGCGTGAGAATGGCTTTAAGCATTACGAGGACGCCCAGGTGGTGTGGCTGGAGGACTTCTGGAAGGGCTCGGACGTGCGGATCGCCGAGCACCCCTCCATCCAGCAGGCCACCCGGTGGTGCATCTACCAGCTCGCCCAGGCCGCCGCCCGCGCGGACCAGACGGGCGTTGCTGCCAAGGGCGTCTCCGGCTCCGGCTACGAGGGCCACTACTTCTGGGACACGGACGTGTACGTGGTGCCGTTCCTCATCTACTCGAACCCGTGGATGGCCCGCAACGCGCTGCGCTTCCGGTACAACATCCTGGACAAGGCGCGGGAGCGAGCCACCGAGCTCACCCTGCGCGGGGCACTGTTCCCCTGGCGCACCATCACCGGGGATGAGGCCTCCGCCTACTACGCGGCCGGCACCGCGCAGTACCACATCAACGCGGACGTGGCCTACGCCTTCTCCAAGTACGAGGCGGCCACGGGGGACACGGACTTCATGTTCCGCGATGGCGCCGAGGTGCTGGCCGAGACCGCCCGCATGTGGGCGGACCTCGGCTTCTGGCGCGTCAACAAGGAGAAGACCTTCCACATCCACTCCGTCACGGGGCCGGACGAGTACACCACCGTGGTCAACAACAACCTGTTCACGAACGTGATGGCCCGCGCCAACCTCCGCCACGCCAGCGAGCTGCTGCGCCAGATGCGAATCGTGGACCCCGAGGCCTATGACCGGCTCGCCCGCCGGATCGATCTCCGCGATGAGGAGATCGTGGAGTGGGAGGCCTGCGCGCGCGGCATGTACATCCCGTGGGACGAGACCCTCCAGGTCCACCCCCAGGACGAGCACTTCCTGGAGCGCGAGCTCTGGGACGTGCGCGCCACCCCCGTGTCCAAGCGGCCGCTCCTCCTGCACTACCACCCGCTCGTGATCTACCGGTACCAGGTGCTCAAGCAGGCGGACGTGGTGCTCGCGCTCTTCCTCCAGGGGGACCAGTTCAGCCTCGAGGAGAAGCGGCGGAACTTCGACT
This sequence comes from bacterium, assembly GCA_030544165.1. Taxonomy (GTDB): domain Bacteria; phylum Actinomycetota; class Actinomycetes; order Actinomycetales; family Actinomycetaceae; genus JAAZBW01. The sequence continues at coordinate 4,891 of JAUNRP010000023.1, read as the reverse complement.
ACTACGATCCGATCACCACCGGGGACTCCACGCTCTCCGCCGTGGTGCAGTCCATCATCGCGGCCGAGGTGGGCTACGACGAGCTCGCCCTGCGCTACTTCCTCCACGGCCTGTTCGTAGACCTCGCGGACCTGCACCGCAACACCTCCGACGGCGTGCACATCGCCTCCGCCGGCGGCGTGTGGAACTCCCTCGTGTACGGGTTCGGTGGCTTCCGCGATCACGAGGGCGTCTACTCGTTTGATCCCCGCCTTCCCGTGGACTGGCCGGAGCTCTCCTTCCCCCTGCGGCTGCGCGGCAACCTGCTGGCCGTCACGGTGACCGAGGAGCAGATCTCCTTCCGAATCCTCGAGGGCGAGGGCCCCGTGGAGGTGGTGGTCCGCGGCGAGGCCGTGCACGTCCCCACCGGTGAGACGGTGGAGGTGGCGCTCGCGCACCACGGCCCGCGCCAGGTGGACGATCCCGACCAGACGGTGGTGGGCGAGTACCGCTCGGACGGCACCCTCATCACCGCGGATGTTCCCTCTCTGGACCTTCCGGGGAGTGACTCGGGACTGCTGGGTCTGGACCCGCTCTAACCCCCCATTTCCGTGATGGTGCGCCAGATTTCGGTGGTGCGCCCCGCAACGACGCCCACCTTGCCGATTTTGTGAGAGGTCGGGTCCTTCGGGGTCCACCTCGCACAAATTCGGCAGAATTTCTGATGCCAATGATGCCTGAGGCAACTGGTGTGACGGATGGGGTGCCGATTTTGTGAGAGGTCGAGTCCAACGAGGGTCACCTCGCACAAATTCGGCAACGAGCACTGCGAGAGGTGGCATTCGAGCGTCGAAGTGGGTGCGCGCGGGCGAGCGATGCCTTCGCGAGAATTCTGACGCACCTTCACGGAGAGGGAGGGGCACGGGAGGGGGTTAGGTGCCGCCCTCGGCGGCCACCTTGTCCGCCGCAATCTGGGCGGCGTCGTCATCGAGGTAGAAGCCACCCCTCGGTGAGGCGAGCCCGCCGTGGACGCGGTAGACCAGTGGGTGGCCGGCGGGGATGTTCAACTCCTCCACCTCGCTGGCACCCAGCCCATCCATCACGGCGGCCAGCGCCCGCAGGGTGTTGCCGTGGGCAACCAGCCCGATGCACGCCCCTGACTCCACCTGGGGAGCCAGCCACTCCCAGAAGGGGGTGACGCGGTCGATCACGTCGGCGAGCGACTCGCCCTGCCCGGGGACCAGAGTGCCACGCTCCGCAACGGGCGGAGGCGCGGTCCAGCCGGCCGCCTGCTCCGGGGTGGCTGCCGGGGGCCGGCCGTGGAGGGTGCGGCGCCACGTGAAGAAGGCGTCCTCCCCGTAGCGCTCGCGGGCTTCCGCCTTCGGCACGCCGGTGAGGATGCCGTAGTCACGTTCGTTGAGGCGCCAGGAGACATGGATGGGGAGGGGGCTGGCGCCGTCGTCGGGGAAGAGGGGTGAGCCGCTGGAAGGCGGGGCTTCGGGGAGCGCGCCGAGGGAACCGAGCTCCGCGATCAGCCTCTCGGTGGTGCGCAGGGCGCGGAGCATGGGGGAGGTGACGATCCGCTCGGGAGTGAGCCCGGCCTGCACCATGAGGCGCGCGGCCTCCACCACCTGGGCGAGCCCCGCGGCCGTGACGTCCGCATCGAGGAGCCCGGTGAAGACCTGGGCGGCGTTGAAGGTGGATTCGCCGTGGCGCAGGATCACCAAGTATCCGCCCGGCATTGCCACCTCCGTCTCATGACCGGGTTCCAGCCTAGAGGTCTGCGCGCGAAGCACCGGCGAACCAAATCCCCCGGATGGGGTGAACCCCGCGATGTGCCGTAGGATTCGGGGAACAACCGTCCCCGAACACCCTGGATGAGACATGAGCACTCCCGTGAACACGTCGGCGAGCGAGGAGACCACGCCCGCGCGCACCACCGCGCAGAAGCGCGAGCTCCGGGGCAGGATCGTTGCCGTTGCAGCGTTCATCTGGGCGGCTCTGGGCGCGTTCAGTGCGATCCAGCTCCTCACCAGCGGGCGGGCGGAGGCGATCACCTCCTACGGATGGTGGCAGCTCGGGCTCGCCGGGATCGGCCTCCTGGGTGCCGTATTCCTCTTCATGCGGCCCTTCCGCCACGGGATCGGGTGGGGCCTCCTGATGGCGTGGGCGATCCTGATGATCCCGATCATCTCCTCCAGCCGTGCCAACGTGGCGTTCAACGATCAGTTCTGGAACGGCCTGAGCTTCTGGCTCACCGAGCGCGTGGTGATCGGCAACGAGCTCGTGATGTACGCGCGCACCGGGCTCAACGTGATGGGCCTCATCTGGGTGGTGCTGCTGAACACCACGGTGGTGGAGCAGCCCCTCAAGCGCGTGGCCCCTCCCACTGATGTCATGCTCCCCGGCCCCTCCCGCAAGGGGACCGAGGAGGCGGAGACTCCCGAGGTGGAGTCGGCGGCCGCGGGCCACACCCTCTAGGCCGCCACCCATCCCCGACGACGGGGGGTCACCCGAGCGCGTGGCTGCGGCTCAGGCGGTGGGTGAGGGTTCGTCGTCGACGATCCGGCCGAAGAAGGCCCGCAGGCTCCGGCGCAACGCCGGATCGGTCCCCGTGAGCGCCAGGGTGAGGCCCTCCACCACCAGCTCGATCCCGAACAGGAGTCCGAGGAAGGACTGCCAGGAGCGATCGCCGAGGCGGGAGAGCAGCAGCGCTCCCAGCACGATGGACACCACCCCACCGGCGGCCAGCACCAGCCGTGACTCCGGCACCGGGTAGGAGGCCATGAGCCGCAGGGCGCCCGAGGCGATGAAGTAGGCGCCCGCCACCACGGTGAGGAGGAACTGGGTGGTGCCCGGATTGGTGAGGGAGAGGACGCCGAGGATCACCAGGAGCACTCCGCCCGCCAGCCCCATCCACCAGCCCGGGCGGGCGCGCCGCAGGTACGCCAGCACCCCGATCGCCACACCCAGGGCGATCAGCGCCCAGGCGATGATCACCACCGAGACCCGGACGGCGGAGGCGGAGTAGATCGCCATCGCCGCGCCGGCGAGGACGAGGCCGATCCCCAGGAGGATGTCCGTTGTGCCGCGGGTTCGGGCGGTGTTCATGCGAGCAGCCTACTCAGCCCCGCTGGGCCTGCTCGGGGTCTCAGCCCTGCCGGGCCGCGAACGCCGCCCGCACGATCGCCACGGCCTCCTCCACGGTGGTGGTGGAGGTGTTGATGACCAGATCGAAGTTCACGTTGTCCAACGGATTCCAGTCATAGATGTCGATGGACATGCGGGTGCGGAGATCGTCCTCCGAACGCTGCCGGCGCGCGGCCTTGTCATGGCTGATGCCGAAGAACTGGGAGGCCCGCGCCACCCGGTCCTCCGTGCGCCCATCCAGCTTCACGTGGAGGGTGTTGGGGCGGCCGGCCAGGATCTTGGTGGCCGAGCGGCCCATGATGATGCCCCCGCTCTCCGCCATCTCGGTGACGAGGCGGGTGTTGTCACGCGCGGCCTCCACGTTGTCACGGAGCTGCTGGACGAACGCCCCCGTGGAGGTGGCCTGCATGGTGTTGGCGCTGCCCCGCGCCAGAATCCCGAGGATGCGATCGAGCAGGGGGTTCTCCGACTCCTGCTGCACGCGGGCGTCCTCATCGAGTTCATCGGTGCTGAACGCCTGCTGCGTGAGCGGCAGGCCCAGCTCCTCGGAGAGCGTCTGGGCAAGGACCTGCATGCCGGAGCCGTAGGTCTCCCAGAGGGTGATGACGGGCTGGAGCGCGGTGGTCGCGCCACTGGTCTGGCTCATGGTTCCTCCTGACGACGGAGTCAAGATGACTCATCTCGAAGTCTAGATTTTTCTCTCCCCGGCGGGTGCTGCTTTCCAGGGGGAATCCCAATACCGTAGGCCCTCTTCCGGCCTAGGATGTGGGAATCGGCAATGTTGCCATCAGGGTTGGAGGAGAGATGACGCAACCTGGAAGGGGCGGTGCCCCCGTACCGATCGTCACCGTCTGGGCCACCTACGGAGCGGGCCTCGATGAGTTCGGACCCAAGCTGGCGGAGAAGCTGGGGGTGCCCCTCCACGAGGGAGCATTCTCCTCGGATGATCTCCATGACGCTGCGGAGAACGGCGGCGGAGCCAACGAGCCCGATGGAGACAGTTGGTACCTGGTCCAGGCCATCTACCAACAGGGCCGGGCGTTCAAGTGGCGCAACATCTTCCAGGGCGTCAAGCGTGGCCGCGAGGAGCAGCGCCAGGACCTGATCAACGCCGTCCAGGCGGACGCCCGACGCGGAGGGGTGTTCCTCGGACGCAACGCCACCGTGATCCTCGGCCGCTACCCGGGCGCCCTGCACGTGAAGCTGGATGGACCGCTCGAGGGCCGCATCAAGCGCCTCACCGATCTGGGGATCCCCGAGTCCAAGGTCCGCGAGGACCAGCAGTTCGAGGACAACGTGCGCTCGCAGATGTCCGTGGCACTGTTCGACTGGGACCCCCTCGGCACCGATCGCTACGATCTGGTCCTCAACACCGTGGCCCTCGGGATCGATACTGCGGTGCAGATCGCGGCCGAGGCCTCCCGGGCCAAGATGGGCGGGGCCCATCCCGAGGCGCCCCCTCCGCCCGCCGGCTGATTCCTGCCCTCCCGGCGCCGTACTAGGCTGGCTCCGATCGGGAGGTGACAGTGGTTCGCAGGTCCGCGCGCGCGGCAACCGTGGCCGCCCTGAGCGCACTCGTGGCACTGGCCGCCGCATGCACCCCCTCTCTCCCGACGACGGAGACTCCCGTCCCAGCCGCGTCCTCACCCACCGCTGGGGGTGGGGTGGGGACGGACCCCGACGACGGGGGCGGTGCGGGACCGAGCGTCCAGCCGGGGGCGGAGCCGGAGGCGGAGCCGAGCGCGGGTCCGGGGACGAGTGC
>JAUNRP010000022.1:6564-14513 GCA_030544165.1 bacterium | reverse complement strand
CCGGCGAGGAGATCAAGAGCCCCGCGGGCTACGGCGTCAAGGTCTCCGCAGGCTCGGCCCTGAAGAAGGCCGTCCAGAAGTAGGTTCGCCTACCGCAGTACCTCAAGGAAGTGGGAGCAGTCGCGAGGCTGCTCCCACTTTCGTTTGCCCGGAGGCGCCCCTTCCGCCGGGGACTGCTCCCTCTCCCCGACGACGTGCACTCACCCAACCCGATCCCTCACCTCCCAGCCCCGTAGACTCATCCCCATGCGCATCCGTCTCGATCTCGCACACGCCTCCTCCAACCCCGGCGCCCCCGAGCCGCCCACCGCACCGGCGGCGCCGCAGCGGGAGACGGAGTCCTCCGTCGGAGTGCTGGAGCGCGAGGAGACGGAAGAAGACGGCGAAGACGCCGATCGGTTCGCCCACTACGTCCGCAAGGACCGCATGACGCGCTCGCAGGCTTCCGGGCGTCCCGTGGTGGCGCTGTGCGGAAAGGTCTGGACCCCCAAGCGCGATCCCTCCAAGTACCCGGTGTGCCCCGAGTGCAAGGAGATCTACGCCAAGCTCCAGGGCGGCGGCAAGTAATTCGCGCCCCGGAGAGCGCCCTGGGATACTTCCCTCAGCCCTCCAGCGTGATGTGCCGCGTCGGGATCGCCACGTCCCCCTCGGACAACCGCCACGCCGGGTGCGGCAGCTCGGCCCGCGAGGCCACATGCCGGGCCGCCGCCGCCTGGACGGCCTCCGGCCCCACGTGCTCGGCGTTCACCACGCCGTCGCGCACCACCTCCACCTGGAGCTGCCGCGCCCCCAGTTCGGCGAGCTTGGCCCTCGCGGCCTCGGCATCGTGCGTCAACACGGTGACCTCCTCGGCCGCCACGCCACGCTCCAGCACGCGGCCGGCGAACTTCTTGCCGCCCACCGACTTCTTCGAGGTGGACTCCTTCTGCACCGACTCCATCTCGCCCGCGCTGTTCTCACGCTCCACCAGCTTGTACACGAGCTCCGCCGTGGGATGGCCGGAACCGGTCACCACCTTGGTGCCCACGCCGTAGGAGTCCACGGGGGCGGCGTTCAGCGAGGCGATCGCGTACTCGTCGAGGTCGGAGGTGACGGTGATCTTGGTCGAGGTGGCGCCGAGATCGTCCAACTGCTTGCGCACCGTGAACGCCTGGGCCACCAGGTCTCCGGAGTCCAGGCGCACGGCGCCCAGTTCCCCGCCAGCGGCACGGGCAGCCGCCACGGCCCGCTCCACACCCACCTCCACGTCATAGGTGTCCACCAGCAACGTTGTCCCGGGCCCGAGAGCCTCCACCTGTGCCGCGAACGCCGCCTCCTCGTCGTCGTGAAGAAGGGTGAACGAGTGCGCGGCGGTACCGATGGGACGCAACCCGTAGCGGCGCGCCGCCTCCAGATCGGACGTGCCGGAGAACCCGGCCACCGCCGTCGCCCGGGCTGCGGCAACAGCGGCCCACTCGTGGGTGCGGCGCGCCCCCATCTCCAGGCAGGGGCGGCCGTGCGCGGCCACGGTCATGCGGGAGGCGGCCGCGGCAACGGCGGAATCGTGGTTGAGGATCGAGAGGATCATGGTCTCCAGCACCACGGCCTCCGCGAACGTCCCCTCCACGGTCATCACGGGGGAGCCGGGGAAGAAGCACTCGCCCTCGCCGTAGGCCAGGATCGAGCCGCCGAAGCGGTAGTCGGCCAGGTACTCGAGCGTCCGCGCACCCACCACGCCGCGCTCACGGAGCCAGGAGATCTCCGCGTCCCCGAACCGGAAACGCTCCAGGTCCTCCAGCACGCGCCCGATCCCCGCCACCACCGCATACCGGCGCCCGAGAGGGAGCCGACGGTTGAACACCTCGAACACGCAGCGCCTCTCGGCGGCCCCCGTCTCGAGGGTGGCCTCGATCATGGTGAGCTCGTACATGTCCGTCAGGAGGGCGGTGGAACCGTGCGTCATGGAAGGAAACGCTACCCGCCGGATCACGCCACCGCCGCCGTACGGAGAGGCGGTACCGCCCATCGAACCACGCACGAACCGCCAATCCCGATGCAACAATGGCACTCATGATGACCGTTCCACAGCAGGACCACGAGGTCGCTGCCACCACGGACCAGCCGTGGAACGTGGTGGTCTGGAACGATCCGATCAACCTCATGAGCTACGTGACGTACGTGTTCCAGACCTACTTCGGCTACCCGGAACTCAAGGCGCACCGGCTCATGCTGCGCGTCCACGAGCAGGGCAAAGCGGTGGTCTCGCAGGGCGGCCGCGAGCCCATGGAGACGGATGTGGCGGCCATGCACGGCTATGGGCTTTGGGCCACGCTCGAAAAAGGTGAGTGATGCACGGATTCGTCACGGCGCGTGGGGGGTTCGTATCTCGGCTGAACGATGAGGAGCGCTCGATCCTTGCCCGCCTCGCCTCGGATGTGGCCGCCCTGATCGCGGACGAGGACGAGTACACCGCCCCGCCCCCTCCCTCCGCCCCCGGCGAGGGCGATGACGACCCCATCGCGCACCTCGACTTCGATCCCGGTGACGCCGAGGACGAGTCCGAGTACCTCTCCCTCGATCCCGCCCTCACCCGCGTGTTCCCGCCCATGTCCCTCACCGATCCGGAACTCGCCGGCGAACTCCGCTCCCTCACCATGGAGGACATCCGCCGCGGCAAGCTCGCCAACCTCCACGCCGTGGTCTCCACGCTCACCAGCAGCCGCGGCCAGGTGCGCGTCCGCAAACACGAGGTCCCGGCGTGGCTCGCCGCGCTCACGGACATGCGCCTGGTGCTCGCCTCCCGTCTCGGAATCGAGGACGACGACGACGCCGAGCGGGTCCTCGACCTCGCCGTGACAGCAACTCGTCACCCGCAACCCGTGGAGGACGCTGATCGTGAGCTCGAGTTGGCTCTCGCCTCCCTCTACTCCGGGGTCACCTGGTGGCAGGAGTCCCTGCTGCAGGCGGTGGCCGGGCGGGCGTAGGCCACCGCTCGCAGCCCCCGGGTGGCCAGTCTCACGCCCCCGCGGCATGCCCTCCCTGCAGCAACGGAACTACCCTTGAACCTGTGAACAATGCTCCCATCGGGGTCTTCGACAGCGGCGTCGGGGGCCTGACGGTAGCGCGGGCCGTGATCGACCTGCTGCCCGCCGAATCCATCACCTACATCGGCGATACCGCGAACTCTCCCTACGGCCCCAAGCCGATCGCGCGCGTGCGCGAGCTGGCCATGGAGGTGATGGACGAGCTCGTGGTCTCGGGCGTCAAGGCCCTCGTGATCGCCTGCAACTCCGCCTCCGCCGCCACGCTCCGGGACGCGCGGGAGCGCTACACCATCGACGCCGGGATCCCCGTGGTGGAGGTGATCCAGCCGGCCGTCCGGCGCGCCGTGGCCGCCACCCGCAACGGCCAGGTGGGGGTGATCGGCACCGCGGCCACCATCACCTCCGGCGCCTACCCGGACGCGTTCGCCGCCGCCCCCCACCTGGAACTGGCGATGCAGGCGTGCCCCCGGTTCGTGGACTACGTGGAGCGCGGCATCACCGCCGGCCCGGAGATCGTGGAGATCGCCCGGCACTACCTCGAGCCCGTGAAGGCGGCGGGTGTGGACACCCTCGTGCTCGGCTGCACCCACTACCCGCTGCTCGCCGGCGTGCTCTCCTACGTGATGGGGGAGGACGTCACGCTCGTCTCCTCGGCGGACGAGACCGCCCGTGACCTCTACCGCACCCTCACCCGCCACGATCTGCTGGCGGAGCCCGGCAACGAGCCCCACCACCGCTTCCTCGCCACGGGCGATCCGGACGCGTTCCTGGACCTCGCCCGTAGATTCCTGCCCGAGGTGAACCAGGTTCGCCCCATCGAGACCCTGGAGGAGATGCCCGCATGAGGCTCACCGTGATCGGCTGCACTGGCTCCATGTCCGGCCCCGCCTCGGCGGCCTCCTGCTACCTCCTCCAGGCGGAGGGCCCCGGCGAGGACGGCGCGCCCCGCACCTGGTCCATCCTCCTTGACCTCGGCCCCGGCGCATTCGGCCAGCTCATGGGCGTGTGCGATCCCGGCGCGGTGGATGCGGTCCTCCTCTCCCACCTGCACGCGGACCACATGACGGACATGATCTCCTACCACGTCTACCGCCGCTGGCACCCGAACGGCGCCCTCGGACCCGTGCCGGTGTACGCCCCGGAGGGTGGCCTCGAGCGCGTCCGCGGCGTGGGAGGGGATGGCCCCGAGGAGGACTACTCCGGCGAGTTCGACTTCCGCACCATCCACTCCGGCGAGCCGTTCGAGGTGGGCCCCTTCCAGGTCACCCCCGTCCGCGTGGAGCACCCGGTGGAGGCCTACGCCCTTCGCATCGCCGGTCCCGCAGAGGATGGCGGCGAGGCCGTCCTCACCTACTCCGGGGATACGGACGCCTGCGAGGGCCTGGCCGAGGCCGCATCCGGCGCCGATCTCCTCCTCTCCGAAGCCGCCTTCGTGGACGGCCGCGACGAGACCCGCGGCATCCACCTCACCGGCTCCCGTGCGGGCCAGGTGGCCGCCGCCGCCGGCGCCACGCGCCTCGTGCTCACCCACATCCAGCCCTGGACGGACCCCGAACTCGTCTCCGGTCCCGCCCGCGAGGCCTTCTCGGGCGCCGTGGACGTGGCGGTCTCGGGCGCGAGCTGGACCCTCTGACGCACCCCGAGCCCGGGCCCAGGCGCGCCGACGACGGCGGGTGAGCCTGCGTCGTCGGGGAGCGGTGCGAGGGTGGGCGCGGCGCGACGGTAGGGTCATGGCATGACTTTCACGCGAGGCGACGGACGCGCCACGGACGAACTGCGGCCCATCACGATCACCCGGAACTGGCTGGCACACGCGGAGGGCTCGGCGCTGATCGAGTTCGGCGGGACGCGGGTGCTGTGCGCGGCGAGTTTCAGCCCCGGCGTGCCGCGCTGGCGGACCGGATCGGGACTCGGCTGGGTGACTGCCGAGTATGCGATGCTGCCGCGGGCCACGAACACGCGGAGTGATCGGGAGTCGGTGCGGGGTCGGATCGGGGGGCGGACCCACGAGATCTCGCGGCTCATCGGTCGGAGCCTGCGTGCGGTGGTGGATTATCGCTCGCTGGGGGAGAACACCATCCAGATCGACTGCGATGTGCTGCAGGCGGACGGCGGAACCCGGACGGCGGCGATCACGGGCGCCTACGTGGCGCTTGCGGATGCGATTGCGTGGGGGAAGTCGAAGGGGCACATCTCGCCGGGGGCGAAGGCGCTGACGGATTCGGTGGCGGCGGTCTCGGTGGGAATCGTGGACGGGGTGCCGTGCCTGGACCTGCCGTACACGGAGGACGTGGCGGCCGAGACGGACATGAACGTGGTGGTCACGGGCTCGGGGAAGTTCGTGGAGGTACAGGGCACCGCGGAGGGCGAGCCGTTCGATCGGGCCGAGCTGGACGCGCTCCTGGACCTCGCCCTGGGAGGGTGCGCCGAGCTTGCCGAGATGCAGCGAGAGGCGCTCGCGGTCACACTGTAGGGGGCCGGTTTTCCGGCGCTGGAAGCGAGAATGAGAGGGCGGGAGACCCGATGACCACGACGGACGGCTACGCAGGCGGACTCATGGGAGAGCGGCCCGGGGGCCTCACGTCGATGAGGCCGGTGCCGCCCGGAGCCAAGCTGGTGCTCGCCACGGCGAACGATCACAAGGTCACGGAGCTGCGCGAGATCCTGCAGGCGGCGATTCCCGGCTTCAATGCCGAGGCCGTGATCGGCCTGAAGGAACTGGGGCTGGAGCCGCCCGTGGAGGATGGGGTCTCGTTCGAGGAGAACTCGATCCTGAAGGCGCGGGCGGTCCTGGAGGCCACGGGGATGCCCGCGGTGGCCGACGATTCCGGCCTGGTGGTGGACGTGATGGGCGGGGCACCCGGAGTGTTCTCGGCCCGCTGGGCGGGGAGGCATGGGGATGACGAGGCCAATCTGGAACTGTTGCTGGAACAGCTCGCGGACGTTCCGGACCACCACCGCGGGGCGAAGTTCGTGTGCGCGGCCACCCTCATCACGCCCGAGGGTCAGGTGCACACCGAGACGGGTGAGGTGTCCGGGGTGCTGCTGCGGGCGCCGCAGGGCGATGGAGGGTTCGGCTACGATCCGATCTTCCAGCCGATCGGGCACTCCCGTTCGATGGCGGAGCTGAGCCCCAAGGAGAAGAACAGCTTCTCCCACCGCGCCCTCGCGCTGCGGGAACTCACCGACGAGATCGCTGGAGTCGTCTCCCGACTGCTCTGAGGCCGAGCCGCCACCCCATCAGGAAGAGGGTGAGCACGGCGGCGGAGACCGCCAGGAAGGCGGGGTCGGAGCCCTGCGTGAGCATCAGTCGGCCGGCGTGGCCGAGCGCCCACGTGGCCACCACCAGGAAGCCGCCCCACGCCAGGGAGCGGGGATCCTTGCCGGTGAGGCGGAGGATCACGTGGCCTATGAGGAGGCCCGCCCAGAAGGGGAGGGCACCGCGCGCCAGATCGCCGATCGCGAGGGACTCCTCGTGCTGGATGCGGCCGATCACCACGAACAGTGTGACGAGGGCGAGGTCCGTGAGGATGGCGGGGATGTCATCGCCGGGGCGCTGTTGGTCCTGGGCGGTGGGGCGGCCGGGGCTGGGGCGCTCGGGGCCCTGGGCCGGCGTGCTCACGCGTAGTTCCCCGTGGTGTTCAGCAGCAGGCACAGCAGTTGGGCGTGCCCGTCCACCATCTCGGCCTGGAGGGCCGGATCGTGGCAGTGCTCGGGTTCGAACCAGGAGAAGTCGAGGGCATCGTCCGAGGGCTGGGGATCCCCGCCCAGCGGGATCGGGTACACGAGGGAGACCGAGTGCTGCCGCGGATCGTGGAAGCCGTAGCCGGGCGTGGGGAAGTACTGCGCCACGGTGAGGGGCACGGGGGTGTGGGGGAGGCGTGGGAAGGCCATGGAGCCGAGATCCTTCTCGATGTGGCGCAGGAGGGCCTCGCGGAGGTTCTCGTGGAAGAGCACCCGCCCGGAGACGAACGATCGCTGCAGGCCGTTCTCTGCGGTGGCCCGCAGGAGCATGCCCACCGCCTCGAGGTCCCCATCCGGGGAGAGGCGCACGGGGATCGCCTCCACGTAGACCATGGGGACCCGTTCCCGCACGTAGTCCAGATCGTAGGGGGAGAGCCAGGGGCCCTGGTCTCCGCTCGCGACTCCGCTCACGCTACGCCTTCCATCCGCTCCTGCACCGAGGTTTCCGTACTGCCTCCAGCCTAGGGCGTGGGCGCGGACCACATGCAAAAACCCCCGGAATCGTTGCAATTCCGGGGGATCTGGTACACCGCCTGGGACTCGAACCCAGAACCCGCTGATTAAGAGTCAGCTGCTCTGCCAATTGAGCTAGCGATGCGTGAGCGGATTCGACTTTACCAGCGCTCGCCGGTCCGCCTCAAACGATGCGGATGTGACCTTGGACGCCTCGCGATCAGGCGTGGCCGATTAGGATCGAAGCATGTCGAAGAGCCCCTACGCAGATTTCAGGCCCGCAACCGGGGATGCCGCCCCCACCTTCTCACTGGAGGCCGTCCTCGCAGACGGCGAGCGGGGAGAGATCGCCCTCATGGACCTCCTCCGCACGGTGGATGAGGAGGGCGGAAAGGGCGTGGTGGTCTACTTCTACCCCGAGGCCGGCACCCCGGGCTGCACCGAGCAGGCCTGCGACTTCCGCGATTCCCTCACCTCCCTCCAGGACGCCGGCTACCGCGTGGTGGGCATCTCCCCGGATGATCTGGACGCGATCGAGGAGTTCCACCGGGCGGAAGGGCTCACCTTCCCCCTCGCCTCGGATCCCGACCACGCCGTGGCCGAGGCCTACACCACCTACGGCGAGCACAACGTCATGGGCCATCTCAAGGTGGGCGTCATCCGCTCCACGTTCGTGGTGGCGCCGGACGGGGAGCTCACCTTCGTGAAGCGCAACCACACCGCCAAGGG
>JAUNRP010000022.1:4775-6464 GCA_030544165.1 bacterium | reverse complement strand
GGCGCGCGCGTGGCGGAATTGGCAGACGCGCTGGATTTAGGTTCCAGTGCCTTCGGGCGTGCGGGTTCAAGTCCCGCCGCGCGCACAAATTTTCTCAGCGCAACATCCACCCGCCGTCGACGATCAGTTCGACTCCGTAGATGTACGAGGACTCGTCCGAGGCGAGGAACAGCACTGCGTTGGCCACTTCCTCCGGCTGACCGAGCCTGCGGGCCGGCTGTGCGTCGATGTTGGCGGAGATGACCTCCTTCGCCTCCGGATCGTTCATCGCCTCCTCCACCATCTCCGTCTGGACGATGCCCGGAAGGATGGCGTTGCAGCGGATCTCGGGCCCGCACGCATGCTGGATCATCCGCGTGAGGCCGAGGACTCCTGTCTTGGCGGTGCTGTAGGTGATGCCACCCCCGCCAGGACGGAGCGCCGCCACAGACGCAATGTTGATGATCGTCGCGTTACCGCTGGCCTGGAGGTGGGGGAGGCAGGCCTGGCTTGCCAAGAAGGGGCCCTTCAGATCCACGGACATGACCTTGTCCCACAACTCCTCGTCGGTCTCGGCGAGCATGGCATACCCATCGAGGACACCGGCATTGTTCACGAGGGTTGTGATCGAGCCGAAGTCGTTGACGATCGACTCGACCGCTGCCTCCAGCGACTCCAGATCAGTGACATCGGCTTCGTAGGCTCGGGCAGTCCCGCCGGATTCGTTGACGAGCCGCACTGTCTCCTCGGCCTCGTCCACCGCCAGATCGACGACCGCGACCTTCGCCCCCTCCTCGGCCAGTCGCAGCGCGAATGAACGACCCATGCCCGCCCCGGCCCCCGTGATGACTGCAACCTTCTGATCCATTCTCCCTGCCACCGTGACTCCTCTCCTTGGTGTGAACAGTGGTCTTCCATCAAGCGTACGATCGATTGGCGGCTCCTGCGCAGGTCACAGCCCCAGGGGGCCGGGTGGGGGAGCTTTGCGTGAGGTCCAGCCAGCTATGTGGGGCGCGCCCCAAAGATTCCCGTACCGATCCTCACCATCGTGGCGCCTGCGGCGATCGCTTCCTCCAGGTCCCCGGACATTCCCATCGAGAGCTCCCGGGCCTCGGTGGTGCCGGGGGCCCGCGAGGCGAGAAGCGCCTCGGAGAGCTGCGCCATCTGGAGCAGCGAGCGCCGCACGATCCCCGGATCGGGGGAGTTGGCACCGATCGTCATGAGGCCTCGGAGCCTCAGCCCCGGCAGCGCCGCCACCTGCGCGGCGAACGAGATCGCCTGCATCACGTCCACCCCGCTCTTGGTGGATTCCCCGGAGGAGTTCACCTGCACGAACACCTCGAGCTCGCGCTCGCGCTCCTCGGCGGCGCGTGAGAGCTTCTCCGCGAGCTCGATCCGATCCACCGACTGGATGCAGGTGAACTCCCGCATCGCCGCGTTCACCTTGTTGGACTGGAGTGAGCCGATCATGTGCACCTCGAGGGGGCCGTCCCACCCCTCCCGGACCTCGGGGAGCGTGGCAGTGGCCTCCTGCACCCGGTTGTGGCCGATCACCGTGCAGCCCGCCTCCAGAGCTTCCACGATCTTCGCTGAACTCTGCGTCTTGACTGCGGCGAGCACCTGAACCTCCGCGGGGTCACGCCCCGCCGCGCGGGCCGCCGCCTCCACGCGTGCGCGAACAGCCGCCCACCTCTCGGCCACGGTCGCTGT
>JAUNRP010000022.1:0-4675 GCA_030544165.1 bacterium | reverse complement strand
GTCATCTGCACCTACCCGAGGTTCACGTTGAAGAGGAGGCCCACCCCGTAGGTGAAGGCCATTCCGATGGCGCCGCCCGCCACGGTGCGGAACGCAGCCCGCTTCGGGTCGGCCTGGCCGAGGCGGGCGGAGACCCACCCCGTGATGAGGAGCGCGAGCACCACCGAGACGAACGTGAGGGGAATCCGGATCGAGACCGGAAACAACAGGATTGCCGCCATCGGCAGCAGCGCGCCCCCGATGAACGCGAAGAACGAGGCGAATGCCGCGTGCCACGGGTTCACCAGGTCGTCCGGATCAATCCCCTCCACGTGCGCCACGGCGTCGATGGGATCGTGGGCGTACATCTCGGCGGCGGCCCGCTCCGCGATCGCCGGGCTCACTCCCCGCTCCTTCAGATCGTCCACCACCTCGGTGATCAGGGTGATGGCGTCCGAGGTGGCGCCCTTCTTCACCCGGTCCACGATGGCCCGCTCCGTGTCCCGTTGCGTGGAGACCGAGACGTACTCGCCCGCGGCCATCGAGAACGCCCCGGCGGAGACGGCTGCAACCCCCGCGGTGGCGATCGCCGCCATGTTCTCCGGAAGCGCGGCCGCCACGCCGATCACGGTGGCCGCCACCGAGACAATCCCGTCGTTGGCCCCCAGAACACCAGCCCGCAGCTTGTTGAGCCGCTGGTTGATGGTGTCCATTTTCTTCTCGCGCTCATGGAGCCGAGCGTGATCGATCGGCGGAATCTCGGAAGTCACGCCCCCACGCTAGCCCCATTCCTCCGCCCGGCGTGGAACCGCTCACGAGAGGCGAGGCAGCCCACTCCGTGAGAGGGTGCCAGCATGGAGCAACCAATCAAGATCGGCCCGATGACCCTTCGATGGGCAGTTGTCTCCGAGATGGAGAACAACGTCTACCTCCTCACGCACACCGAGACCGGGGCGCAGGTCCTCATCGACGCTGCAGATGACGTCCAGACCCTCCTCGGCCTCCTCGAGGAGGGCAGCGGTGACGTCCAGGGCGACGACGGCGCCAAGTTGGCGGCCATTGTCACCACCCACGCGCACCGGGACCACGTCCAGGCTCTCGCAGAGCTGAAGGACGCCACCGGCGCACAGGCGGGAGCAGGAGACGAGGACGCCAGCGCCATCACCGAGGCCACCGGCGTGGCCATGGACTTCACCGTGGCCAACGGGGATGTGGGCAACTTCGACGGCTTCGACCTCGAGGCCATCAACCTCCGCGGCCACACGCCCGGATCCACCGCCCTCGTGCTGGCCATCGAAGGCGAGCCCGTGCACCTGTTCGTGGGCGATTCCCTCTTCCCGGGCGGCGTGGGCAAGACCAGCAACCCGGAGGACTTCACCTCGCTCATCGACGACGTGGAGGAGCGGCTCTTCTCCCGCTTCGGTGACGACGCGGTGGTCTGGCCCGGCCACGGGGAGCACACCACCCTCGGTGCGGAGCGCGGCAGCCTCGGCGAGTGGCGCGAGCGCGGCTGGTAGGAACTTGCCCTCGCGCCCAACTCCGCGAACACTGGGGCGGTGAGTGAGGGATCGGTCAGTGATGGTGCGGTGAGCGGGGACGCGGAGATCCGCGTCACCCGGGAGGCGTGGGCCGCGCTCGGCGCGCTCGTGGTGGGCTTCTTCATGATCCTGGTGGACTCCACCATCGTCTCCGTGGCGCTCCCGGCCCTGATGGATGCCTTCGATGCGTCCATCACCAACGTGGCCTGGGTGACCTCCGCCTACCTGCTCGCGTACGCGGTTCCGCTGCTCACCATGGGCCGGCTCGGAGACCGGATCGGCCCCAAGCGCATCTACATGGCGGGCCTCACCCTCTTCACCCTCGCATCCCTCGCGTGCGCGCTCGCCCCCTCGCTCGGAGCGCTGGTGGGAGCACGGATCGCCCAGGGCATCGCCGCCTCGATGATGACCCCCCAGACCATGGCCGTCATCACCCGGACGTTCCCGCGGGAACGCCGCGGCGGCGCGATGGCCATCTGGGGCGCCACGGCGGGGGTGGCCACACTGGCCGGCCCCATCATCGGCGGCCTCCTCATCGACGCCGCAAGCTGGGAGTGGATCTTCCTCATCAACCTCCCCGTGGGGCTGGTGGGCCTCTACCTCGCGTGGCGGCTCGTGCCCCGCCTCGAGACCACCTCGCGGAGCTTCGACTGGCTGGGCGTGGCCCTCTCCGCCCTCGGCATCTTCGCCCTCGTCTTCGCCATCCAGGAGGGCGAGGCCTTCAACTGGGGCACCATCTGGGGACCCATCTCGGTGAGCGGCCTCGCGATGGCGGGCGCCGCCCTCCTCGGGGCGTTCATCGTGTGGCAGATGCTCAACCGCCGGGAGCCCCTGGTGCCCCTCGCCCTCTTCCGGGACCGGAACTTCTCGGTGTCCAACGTGGCGATCGCCGCCGTGGGCTTCGCGGTGACCGCAATGATGTTCCCCTTCATGCTCTACACCCAGTTGGTGCGCGGCTTCACACCCACCCAGGCCGCCCTGCTGCTGGCCCCACAGGCCGTGATGTCCATCCTCCTGGCGCCGATCGCGGGCCGGCTCGTGGACCGCCACCACCCCCGGCTGCTCACCGGATTCGGGATCGCGGGCTTCCTGATCGCGCTCCTCCTGCTCTCCCGCGTGATGGGGGCCGACACCCCGGTCTGGCAGGTCCTCGCGGTCACCACACTCATGGGCACCGCCCAGTCGTTCGTCTGGGGCCCGCTCGCCACCTCGGCCAACCGCAACCTCCCCCTCAACTGGGCGGGGGCCGGCTCCGGCGTGTACAACACCACCCGCCAGATGGGTGCCGTGCTGGGATCCGCCTCGATCGCCGCCCTCATGCAGATGCGGATCACCGCGCACCTCCGCGGCGCGGACGCCGCCACCGGCCCCGCAGGCGGACCGGACCACACCGCTGCCGCAGAGGTTCCGATGCCCACCTTCGGGGACGTCCTCGAGCCCGAACTTGCCGAGCCCTTCGCCGCGGCCTTCTCCGAGGCCATGCTGCTTCCCGCCGCACTCGTGGCGCTCGGGCTCGTGGCGGCGCTGTTCTTCGAGAACAGCCGCCACCTCCAGGCGCGCAGGACGCCAGGGGCCCCGGCCGCACCCCCCGGACGCTAGAGCCGCGCCAGCGCGATCCCGCCGATCACCACGCGGTCCGACTCCGCCGAGGCCGCCACGTCCACCCGCGCGTTCAGGAACCAGTCCCCGTTCCCGGCCGGGTCATCCAGCCGCTGCTTCACGATCCACGCGTCCTCGCCCGCCTCGAGGCCCGCCAGCTCGAAGTCCGCCGCATCCGGCGAGCCCACGAACTCCACCATCCCCGCCGCGCGCGCCTCCGGCCCGGTCCCGAGCCAGTCGTGCTCCTCCCAGTACGGCGCCAGCGCCTCCTCCCAGCGCCCCGCCGTCCACCCGATCAGCCCGTCTCGCTCACCCAGCCGCTCGTAGTCCTCGCGCGCGAGTTCCTCCACCCGCGCGATCAGCGCATTACGGACCTGGATCCGGAACGCGTGGGGGTTCGCGGTGATCGCAACCCGTCCGTCGTCGTCCGCACCAAACGCACGCTCCTGGCCACTGCCGCCCGACGACGCAACTCGCCCCCCGTCGTCGGCAATCCCTGCGTGGAGGGTGGCCCACTCGTCGAGGAGGGAGGAGTCCACGGCGCGTACCAGCGTGGCGAGCCAGGTGGTGATCGCGGCGAGTTCGGGGGTGCGGGCCTCGGGCGGGACGGAGTTGGCGAGCGCGCGGTAGGCGTCGGAGAGGTAGCGGAGGACCACGCCCTCGGAGCGGCCGAGCTGGTAGCGGGCGATCAGGTCCGTGAAGGTCATCGCGTGCTCCACCATCTCGCGGACCACGGACTTGGGGTGGATCTCGAACTCGAGCGCCCACGGGTTGGTGTGGACGTAGGAGGCGAGGGCGGCGCGGAGGAGCTCGGCGAGCGGCTCGGGCCAGGTGACGTCCTCGAGGGCCTCCATGCGCTGCTCGTAGTCGAGGCCCTCGGCCTTCATGGCGGCCACGGCCTCGCCCTTGGCCTCGTTGCGCTGCGCGTAGAGGACGGGCCACGGGTTCTCGAGGGTGGACTCGATCGCGGAGACCACATCGAGGGCGTAGGTCTCGGACTCGGGGTCCAGCAGCGTGATCGCGGCGAGCGCGAAGGGGGAGAGCGGGGAGTTGAGCGCGAAGCGGTCCGGAACCTCCACGGCGAGGCGCAGGCGGGGGGTGCCGTCCGCCTCGGCCTGCGCGGAGGAGACGTGCTCCACCACCTCGGCCTGGCGCAGCGCCCGGTAGATGTGCACGGCGCGGCGCAGGTGGGGGTTGGCATCTGTGGCGGGATCGTGGGTGTCCGTGAGGAGGCGGGCCAGGTGCGCCACCGGATCCCCCTCGCGCGCGATCACGTCCAGGACCATCGCGTGGGTGACGCGGAACTGGGAGGTGAGGGTCTCCGGTTGCGAATCGCGGAGGCGTTCGAAGGTGGCCTCGGTCCAGTTCACCTGGCCCTCGGGGGCCTTCTTGCGCACGATCTTGCGGCGCTTCTTCTCATCGTCCCCGGCCTTGGCGAGCGCCTTGGCGTTCTCGATCACGTGGTCCGGGGCCTGGACGATGACGAGGCCTTCGGTGTCGTATCCGGCGCGGCCCGCGCGGCCGGCGATCTGGTGGAACTCGCGGACGGTGAGGTGGCG
>JAUNRP010000021.1 GCA_030544165.1 bacterium | reverse complement strand
CCCGTGAGAGTGGCGCGCCCCACACGTGACTTGTTATCGTGGGAGGCGGTGCGCCGGGAAGTCTGGTCGGCAAAGTTTCCCACCAGGAGTCTGCCCAATGACGCACAGCCACTCACCCCCCGCTCTCAGCACGCCCGGTGACCACCGGCCCTGGGGCGGGGGTTCTGCGTGAACCTCCTGCTCCTCGCAGTCCTCCTCGCATGGGCGGGGGTGGCACTCACCCCCCTCGCCGTCCGGCTCTTCGGCCGCTTCGCAGGGTGGCCCCTCGGTGCCGTCCTCCTCGCCGCGTTCGGCGCGATCACCGCCGCGCGCGCATCGGGCACCGAATCCGTGGTGGTGCCGTGGATCCCCTCGTTCGATGTGGCCCTCCGCCTCCGACTCGACGGCCTCGGATTCCTCTTCAGCGTCCTGATCCTCGTGATCGGCGCGATCGTGCTGGTCTACTCCTCCTCCTACCTCCGGGCCGCGCGCTCCCCCGGCTTCTACGCGCTGATGACGGCGTTCGCCGCGGCGATGCTCACGCTCGTGGTGGCCGATGACCTGATCGTCCTGTTCGTGGCGTGGGAGATCACCACCCTGTGCTCCTACCTGCTCATCCTCCGCTCGGGCCCGAACGCGGTGGGCCCGGCCACGCGGACCCTCATGGTGACCGTGGCCGGGGGTCTCGCCCTGCTCGCGGCCGTGGCACTCGTGGTGGCGCGGACCGGCACCACCCACCTCACGGCGGCGCTGCAGGACCCGGCGTGGTCCGCCGATCCGGTCTTCGCCGGCACGGCCGCCGTGCTCGTGGCCCTCGCCGCGATGACCAAGTCCGCGCAGTTCCCGTTCCACTCCTGGCTCCCCGATGCCATGGTGGCCCCCGCCCCGGTGAGTGCCTACCTGCATGCCGCGGCCATGGTGAAGGCGGGAATCTTCCTCCTCATGCTCTTCTCCCCCGCCGCCGCCCACTCCGGCATCTGGGCCCCGCTCCTCATCTCCACCGGACTCATCACGTCCGTACTCGGGGCCGTCCTCGCCCTGCGTGCCACGGACATCAAGCAGGTGATGGCCTACTCCACGGTGAGCCAGCTCGGCCTCCTCGTGGCCACCATCGGGATCGGATCGGCGGTGGCCATGCTGGCCGCCTCCGCCCACATCCTCGCCCACGGCCTCTTCAAGTCCTCCGCGTTCATGGGCGTGGGTCTGATCGAGCGGCGCGCCGGCTCGAGGGACGTGCGCGAACTCCGCGGGCTGTGGCGCGGCATGAGGGGGGACGCGGCCGCCATCACGCTCGCCCTCCTCAGCATGGCGGGCATGATCCCCCTGATGGGATTCGTCAGCAAGGAACTCATCTTCGAGGCCTTCCTCGATCACCCGGCCGGCAACCCGCTCGCCCTCACCCTCGGCCTGCTCGCCGCAGGCAGCGCCGTCCTCACCGTGGCCTACTGCGCCCGGGTCCTCTTCCTGGTCCTCCCCGGCCCCCGACGGCGGACCTCACCCTGGCGCGAATCGGCGGCCATGTCCGGGGCGGTCTGGGTCACGGCCGCGGCCGGCCTCGTCCTCGGCCCGGTGGTCTTCCTCCTGGACGGGATCGTGCGGCCCGCTGCCGCGGCGGCTGCCAACCACCCGGTGACCGAGATCGCCCACCTCTACCTGTGGCACGGCGTCAACGTTCCCCTCATGCTCTCCGCCGCGGCGCTCGCGCTCGGCACGGGGCTCGCGTGGATCACGGCGCGTGCCGTGGGCACCACCCCCTCCGCCGAATCCCGCAAACGCCGGACGGGCACGGACATGGTGCAGGCGGTCCTGGACTGGACCATCTCCTCCGGCAACCGGGTGGGCACGCTGACCCGCACCGATTCCCCCGCCGGGAACCTCGCCGTCCCGGTGGGACTAATCGGCCTCGCCGTGATCGCCCTGCCGCGGCTGTGGAACGGGTGGCCGGTCCACCTCGGCGCCATCCACCTCCTGGATGGGCTCCTCGTGCTCTCCATGGCGGCCGGGATCATCGCGGTCATCCGTTCGAAGAGGCGCCTGACCTCGGTCATCTCCGTGGGCGTGGTGGGCTTCTCCGTGGTGCTGTGGTTCTTCGTGCTGGGAGCCTCGGACGTGGCGCTCACCCAGTTGCTCGTGGAGATCCTCACCGTGGTGGTGATGGTGCTCGTGCTGCGCAACATGCCCGTCAGGTTCCCGGCCATCACCCGGAGGCGCCGCGCCACCGCGGCCATCGCCGCCCTCGCCGCCGGTGCCACCACCACCCTCGCGGCGCTCGTGTTCACGGGCTCCCGGGACTTCTCTCCGGTGGCCGAGTACTTCCTGCGCAACGCGGAGGAGCTGACCGGCGGAACGAACGTGGTGAACACGATCCTCGTGGACTTCCGTGCGCTCGATACGCTCGGGGAGCTCGTGGTGCTCGCGATCTGCGCGGTCTCGCTCACTGTCCTCCTGGACGCGCGCCGCACGGTGAACCGCACGATTCCGCAGCCGGCGGTCCCATTGATCGCCGATCCGCACGCGAACGCGGTCTTCCTCCGGGTGCTCGGTCGCCTCCTCCTGCCCGTGATGGTGATCGGCTCCGCCTACATCTTCATGCGCGGCCACAACGCTCCGGGCGGAGGTTTCATCGCGGCACTGGTGGGCGCGGGCGCCATCGCGCTCTACTACCTCTCGGCGCCCACGGACCGCGTGGAGGGCCTCCAGAAGCCCTACCTGGTGCTGGCCGGCGCCGGGATCGCCACCGCGGTGGTCACCGGCCTGCTCGGGTTCGCGGACGGTTCGTTCCTGCGCCCCCTCCACCTGGACATCCTCGGTTACCACCTGACCACCGCCCTGATCTTCGATCTCGGCGTCTACTTCGCGGTACTCGGGGTGGTGCTGGCCACCATCAACCGGCTGGGCCTCGCCCCTCCCGAACAGCCCGGCACGGCACCACCCGCCACCGAGACCCCCCACACACGCACTGACGAGGAGGTGGCAGCGCCATGATCCTCGCCCTCGCCATCGGAATCCTGACCGCGGGAGCGGTCTACCTCATGCTGCAGCGCGACCGCTTCCGCGTGATCCTCGGATTCGTCCTGCTCTCGCACGCGGTCAACCTCCTGTTGTTCAGCGCGGGGGGCAACGACCGCCGCGGCGAACCCCTCGGATCCGCACCGGACCTCACCACCACGGCAGACCCCCTCCCCCAGGCGTTCGTCCTCACGGCGATCGTGATCGCCTTCGCCATCACCATCTACCTGCTCATCCTGGCCGTGACCGGCTCCCCGGATGAGGATGCGGAACTCGAGGAGGTGGCGCCATGATCGGCTCGCTGCTGCCCCTGACCGTGGGCATCCCGCTCCTCGCGGCCGGCCTCACGGCGATGCTCGCCACGCGGCGCTCCCTCTCCACGGTGATCCTGCTGGCCACCCTGGTGCTCAACCTCGGGGCGGCCGCACTCCTCACGGCGGAGTCATTCGACGGCACGGTCCACGCCCACCAGGTGGGCGGCTGGATCCCCGGCGTCTCGATCCCGTTCGTGGTGGACGGATTCTCCGCCCCGATGATGGTGGTGGCGGGCCTCCTCGTGCTGGTCTGCGTCTCCTTCGCGATCACCGCGGGCACCGGGAGGAACCGGCTCTTCGCACCCCTCATCCTCGTGCTCCTCGCCGGGGTCAACGGCGCCCTCTTCACCGCCGACCTCTTCAACCTCTTCGTGTTCATCGAGGTCATGCTCCTGCCCTCCTATGGCCTCCTCATCATCTCGAGGCCCGGAGAGGGCACGCTGCGCGCGGTCATCGGCTCACGCATGTACGTCACGTTCAACCTGTTCGTCTCCACCCTCTTCCTGGCCGGGGTGGGGCTCGTCTACGGCACGGCGGGCACCGTGAACATGGCGGAGCTGGCGGGCGCCGCCGGACAGAACTCCACCACGGCCGCCGCGGCGGCCACCTGCATCGCCGCCCTGTGCATGAAGGCCGCCGTTGTTCCCGTCCACGGGTGGCTCGCCCTCACCTACCCCAGCACCTCGCCGGCCATCACCGCCCTCTTCTCGGGCCTGCACACCAAGGTGGCCATCTACGGCGTCTACCGGCTCTATGCCGTGCTGTTCGCCGGCGCGGAGCAGTACCTCTGGATCGGCGTCGCACTCTTCAGCGCCACCATGCTCGTGGGAGTCCTCGGGGCGGTGGGCGAGGGCCGCATGCGCTCCATCCTCGCCTTCCACATGGTCTCCCAGATCGGCTACATCCTCCTCGGGGTGGCACTCTTCACCCAGGCCGGACTCACGGCGGGCATCTTCTACCTGCTCCACCACATGATCGTGAAGGCCTCGCTCTTCCTCTCCGCCGGGGCGATCGAGACGCGCGCCGGCACCGACCGCCTCGAGGACCTCCGCGGCCGCATCGGCGCCGAACCGCTCCTCGCGGCCGCCTTCGCGATCGCCGCTCTCTCACTGGCCGGACTGCCTCCCTTCTCCGGCTTCTTCGCCAAACTCACGCTCATCGTCGCCAGCGTGGAGAAGGGGGAGGTCTACGCGGTGGTGATCGCACTGGTGGTCAGCCTCATCACGCTGCTGTCCATGCTGAAGATCTTCAACGTGGTCTTCTCCCCCACCGTGACGCGCACCCAGCCCACGCTCCCCCTCTCCGTCGACGACGGACCCCCACCCGCCGTCGTCGGCGCACCACAGTCCGGGGCGAGTTCCGAACGGGGGGTGGGGACCGCCGTCGCCGAGAAGGAGATCACGTACGAGCGGACGCCGCTGCGACTGGCCCTGCCCGGTGCGGCCCTCGCGTGCGTCACCCTGGCGCTGGGTCTGGGGGCGGAGGGGCTGCTCGCGATCGCCGAGACCGCCGCCGCCGGGCTGCTGGACACCACCGCCTACGTGGAGGCGCTGCTGCCATGATCCTCTCCCTGCTGACCCTGCCCCTCCGGTTCGTGGCGTTCGCGCTCTGGTTCGCGTGGCAGATCGTGCGCTCCACCGGAGCGGTGCTCGCAGACGTGGTCACGCCCGGAGTGGGCGCCACCCCGCGCGTGGTCCGGATGCCGCTCGGCGATGCCAGCGACTCGCACGTTGCCTGGATCTCCATCCTCATCACGCTCACGCCCGGAACCCTCACCATCGGGGCCGCGGAGAATGACGGCGGTGGGCGCTCGATCCTCGTGCACTCCCTCTACCACCGGGATGCCGAGGGGGCGATCACCGACCTTGCTGACATGGACCGGCGGATGATGGAGTCGGTCCGGATCGGAGGGGCCGCATGATGGTCCTCGACATCGCGATCGTGGGATGCGTGATCTCCCTGATCGCCTCCGCCGTCCAGATCTCCCGCGGGCCCACGCCCGCCGATCGGGCGATCGCCGCGGACCTCCTCACCTTCAGCCTGGTGGCGCTGATCGCGCTCGTGGGCGTGCGGCTGGGCCGCGTGGGAACGTTCGACCTCGTTGTGGCTGCCACCGCTGTGGCCTTCCTGGCGGCCGTCTCCCTGGCCCGCGCGCTGACAGGGGGGCGGAGATGATCCTCGAGACGATCGGGCAGTGGATGGCGGTGCTCGGCGCGCTCATCTTCGTCTTCGCGGGTGTGGGCCTCCACCGCTTCCGCGACCCCTACAGCCGGATCTCGGCGGTGGCCACGGCGGCCGGGCTCGGGGTGGCGCTGGTGACGATCGGCGCGGTCTTCCAGGTGCCGGACCTCGGCAACCTCGCGAAGGCGGGCCTCGCCGTGGTGCTCCAGCTCATGACCTCGGCCGTGGCGGCGATCGTGATCGCCCGGGCGGCGGTCTCCTCACGCCACCGCTTCACCGCGGACACGGACGTGGGCGTGCTCGAGTCGGAGGAGATCAGGGGTGAGGGTGTTGCGGGCGCCGGTGAGGCGCGTGATGCGCCGGACGAGAGAGGCGGATAGTGGAGATGGCGGCGTCCCGCAGCCTCTCGAGCCGGCTCCTCGATGGACGCCACCACTGGGGCGTGGCGAGCCAGACCATGAACCGGTTCGGGACCCACTCGATCCGGCTGCGGATCTTTCCCCCCGGGATCACCTCCACCGAGCGGCGCCTCACGAGGCTCACGTTCGCCTGGCCTGCCCTCGGCACCGTCCTCGCCGTAGTCCTCAGCCTGGTCCTGCGGCAGGGGATGGGCCTCCCCCTGCTGGTCGCCGTCCTCGTGCCGGTGGGCGGCGCCATCTATGTGGGAGCCACGCTCGCGCTCACCACGGCGAGGGTGCGCGCCCGGATCGTGGGCCTCTTCGCCCAGCTCTCTCCGGCCTTCCCCAAGAGATCCAATGCGCAGCGCTACGCGTACGCAGAGTCCATCATCCAGCGCCTCGAAACCGCGGAGGAGGACCTGATCGCGGGCGAGATCTCCTGGGAGTCCTACAGGGATGCGTGGGAGGAGGCCTACGTGGAGGTGCAGGTCAACGGCTAGATCCCCCCGGATCGCGCGGGTGTGCGGGGAGCCGTGTCCGGTCGCAAATCCGGGCCCGACGGGTGACGATGGAGGAGTCGAAAGGAACCACATGAATCCGATCGCCCGCATGATCGAGACCCACCCCGCCACCCCGTTCGTGGACGCCGGCGCCCTCGCCGAGTGCATCGCCGCGTGCCTCGAGTGCGCCGGCACCTGCACCTCCTGCGCGGACGCCTGCCTCTCCGAGGACTCGGTGGCGGACCTGCGCTCCTGCATCACCTCGAACCTGAACTGCGCGGACGTCTGCGCAGCCACGGCCAGGATCCTCACCCGCATCGGCACGGCGAAGACCCCCAACGTGGTGGCCATGCTCGAGGCGTGCCGCACCGCGTGCGCGGACTGCGCCACCGAGTGCGAGGCCCACGCCGGGCACCACGAGCACTGCCGGGTGTGCGCCGAGGCCTGCCGCCGCTGCGAGGAGGCGTGCGCGCGCCTGCTCGCCGCCCTCGGCTAGTTCCGGGCCGCCCCCACCGCCGGCGGATCGGCGAACAGCAGCCACACGTAGCCGTACGGGGGCAGTTCGATCTGGTAGTCCTCGCTGATCACCTCCGGCGCCTCCGGCACGCTGCCGGAGATGACCGCGGGCATCCGGCCCTCCAGGCCGGGGAGCTTCACGTCCACGAGCTGGGGCCAGCCGGTGAGGTTGTTGAGGCACACCACCTGGGTGCTCCCCCGCACGCGGGAGAACGCGAGGACCTCATCCGCACACTCGAGCTGGTGGAACTCGCCGAGCCCGAACACATCGTGGTTGCGGCGCTGGAAGAGGGTGTGGCGCAACCAGTTGAGCAGTGAGTGCGGGTTGGCCTGCTGGTCCACCACGTTCACCTGCTCGATTCCGTACGGCGGCGCACACGGGATCGGCTGGCTGAACAGGTAGGGGTTCGCATCGGAGAACCCGGCGCCCGGCACATCGCTGGTCCACTGCATGGGGGTCCGAACGCCGTCGCGGTCCGGCAGCCAGATGTTGTCCCCCATCCCGATCTCGTCCCCGTAGTAGAGGACGGGCGATCCGGGCAGGGCGAGCAGCAGGGCGTGCATGAGGCGGATCTGGCGCTCATCGTTGTCCAGCAGCGGTGCGAGCCGGCGCCGGATCCCGAGGTTGAGCCGCATCTTGGGAACGGGCGCGTACTCGTTCCACAGGTACTTGCGCTCGTCCTCGCTCACCATCTCGAGGGTGAGCTCATCGTGGTTGCGCAGGAACGTGGCCCACTGGCTACCCTCGGGCAGGTCCGGGGTGTCCTCGAGGATCGCCCGGATCGGGGTGGCCGATCCCTGCTTCAGGCCCATGAAGAGGCGCGGCATCACCGGGAAGTGGAACGCCATGTGGCACTCGTCCCCCTCCCCGAAGTACTCGATCACGTCCTGCGGCCACTGGTTCGCCTCCGCCAGCAGGAGGCGGCCCGGGTACTCCTCGTCCACCATCGCGCGGATGCGCTTGAGGATCTCGTGCGTGCCGGGGAGGTTCTCGCAGTTCGTGCCCTCCTCCTCGATCAGGTAGGGCACCGCGTCCAGGCGGAACCCGTCCACCCCGAGGTCCAACCAGTACCGCATCGCGTTCAGCACCTCCTCGAGCACCTTCGGGTTCTCGTAGTTGAGGTCCGGCTGGTGGCTGTAGAAGCGGTGCCAGTAGAACTGCTTGCGCACCGGATCGAACGTCCAGTTCGACTCCTCGGTGTCCACGAAGATGATCCGGGCGTCCGAGTACGCCGTATCGTCATCCCGCCACACGTAGTAGTCCCCGTGCGGCCCCTCGGGATCCTCCCGCGAGGAGACGAACCACGGGTGGTCCGAGGATGTGTGGTTCACCACGAAGTCGCTGATCACCCGGATTCCCCGGGCATGCGCCTCGTCCAGCAGCGTCTTCATCCCCTGGTGGGTGCCCACCTGCACCTGGATGCCGGTGAACAGCTCCACGTCGTAGCCGCCATCGCGTCCGGGTGAGGGGAAGAACGGCGGAATCCAGATGCAGTCCACACCGAGCCACGCCAGGTAGTCCAGCTTGCTGGCCAGCCCGTTCAGGTCCCCGATCCCGGTCCCGGTGGAGTCGCAGAAGGACCGCACCCAGACCTCGTAGAACACCGCCTTCTTGAACCAGAGCGGATCGTCGCTCAGGTTGCGGCCCGCGGCCGCGTGCACCGCCTCCGAGTTGCTCCCCTCCGGCGTCACCGGCACCGGAGCCGGGGCGGAGGGTGCCGTGGGCGCGAAGGCGGGTACCCCGGCCGGGGGCTCGTTCAGCATCGGGGGCGACGGCGGAGCCTCAGTCCCGCCGTTCACGCCGGGTACCGCTCCGGGCTGGGTCCCGTGGGCGTTCGCGGTCATTCCACCTCACTCATCATCGGCGCGGGAATCGCGCACCGAACACGCTAGCCGCATCCGCCCGCGTGGTCGCGCCGAGCGGCAGGGGTGGTGCCGATGAGGCAGTCTGGATGGATGGATCCTCGAACCCGGCGCATCCTGATCGCGGCCGGGCTCGTGGTGCTCACTGTGGGGGTGGTCATAATTCTTGGCGCGTCGCTGCAGCGCAGCCTCATCTACTTCCCGGACCGCGCGGACCCCGGTCCTGCCCACCGCCTGCTCCCCGGGGCGGAGGACCTCGCGCTGTCCACTGAGGACGGCCTCGAGCTCACCGCGTGGCTGGTTCCCCCGGCCGAGGGAGTGGAGCGTGGCACCGCCGTCCTCGTCGCACCCGGCAACGCGGGGAACCGCGGCGGCCGCACCTCACTGGCCGCGGCGCTCTCCGAGCGCGGCTTCACCACCCTCCTCCTCGACTACCGCGGCTACGGCGGCAATCCCGGCTCCCCCACCGAGGAGGGGCTCGCCAAGGACGCCCGCGCCGCCGCGGAGGCCCTCGCGGCACGGGGGTTCGGCCCCGAGTGCACGCTCTACTTCGGGGAGTCGCTGGGCACCGGGGTGGTCGCGGCACTGACCAGCACGCACCCACCCGCCGGCGTGCTCCTCCGCTCCCCCTTCCCCAGCTTCGCGGCCGTGGCGAAGGTCCACTACCCGTGGCTCCCGGTGGACCTCATCCTGGTCGACCGCTTCCCCACCCTCGAGCACCTCGGTGACTCGGACGTACCGGTCCGGGTGCTCGCCGGGACGGCGGACACGATCGTCCCCTTCGCGCTCTCCGAGCAGACCGCCGAGGGCGTGGGACACCTGGACGAGTTCTGGGTGGCCGAGGGCGCGGGGCACAACGATTCGATGTGGTTCGGCGCCTTGGCGGCGGACCAGCTCGCGCTCCTCGCGGACTCCGCGATCGGAGGAGGCTGCGCTCCGCGGTGACCGGATGCCTCACCCGAAAGGGTGCCTGATCCCCCGCCCGTTATGCCCACCGCTGACATTCCGCCCCAAACCCGCAGCCCGGCGGGCCGAAACGTAGGGTGGAACGAGCGAGACACCACACGAAAGCCACCGCGATGCACCTCACCGAACTCACCGATCCGCACGCCACCTCCCCAAAGGAGCTCCTCGAGCTCCTCGAGACCGATGACCGCGGACTCAGTTCGGACGAGGCAGCGAGCCGGCTGGAGGAGTTCGGCCCCAACAAGCTTCCCGAGGCCGAGCGGCCGAACATCTTCGTGCGGGTGTTCCGGCACTTCAACGATCCCCTCATCTACCTCCTCCTCGTGGCGGCGGTGGTCATGGCGGTCACCGGCCACTGGATCGATACGTGGGTGATCCTCGCGGTGGTGGTGGTCAACGCCGTGATCGGGCTCGTCCAGGAGGGCCAGGCGGAGTCCGCCCTGGAGGGCATCAAGGACATGCTCTCCGCGGAGGCCCACGTCCACCGCGACGGCGAGTGGGTGGAGGTGCCCGCGGAGGAGGTGGTGCCCGGCGATCTGATCCGGCTCTCCTCCGGGGACCGCGTCCCGGCGGACGCCCGCGTCCTGGCCGGCACCAACCTGGGCGCCGAGGAGGCGGCCCTCACCGGCGAGTCCGTGCCCTCGAACAAGGACCCTGGGGCCGTGGAGGAGGACGCCGATCTCGGCGACCGCACCTCCATGGTCTACTCCGGCACCATGATCACCTCCGGCCGGGGCCGCGCCGTGGTCACCGCCACGGGCGAGCACACCGAGATCGGCAAGATCAACACCATGGTCTCCGAGGTGGAGACCCTGGCCACTCCCCTCACCCGGGCCATGAGCCGGTTCGGCCGCATGCTCACCTTCATCATCCTGGGCGCCTCCGCGGCCCTGTTCGTGTTCGCGTGGCTCGTCCACGACATGCCGCTGGATGAACTCTTCCGTGCCGTGGTGGCCTTCGCCGTCTCGATGATCCCCGAGGGCCTCCCGGCCATCATGACCATCACGCTGGCGCGCGGGGTCCAGCTCATGGCCAAGCGCAACGCCATCACCCGCCAGCTCAACTCGGTGGAGACACTCGGGTCCGTCACGGTCATCTGCTCGGACAAGACCGGCACCCTCACCCGCAACGAGATGACCGTGCGCCGCCTCGTCACCACCGAGGGCGCCTACGAGGTCACCGGAACCGGCTACGCACCGGAGGGCGAGATCGAGCAGGACGGCGAGGCCGTGGACCCGGAGGAGACCCCCGGCCTACGCACGCTGCTGGAAGTTGCCTCCCGTGCCAACGATGCGAACGTCGTCGGGCCTGGGGAGCAGGAGGAGGACGACGACGCGCAGGACTCCGCGGAGGAGGACGAGGCGGGCGAGGAGTGGCAGTTGCGGGGCGAGCCCACGGATGGCGGGCTGCGCACGCTGGCGATGAAGGCGGGGCACGATCCGGGGGACGAGGGGCGCAAGGGAGAGATCCCCTTCGATTCGGACCACCAGTACATGGCCACGCTCGACGATGTGGACGGGGAGCGGATCATCCACCTGAAGGGCGCGCCGGGCACCGTGCTCGACCTGTGCGAGACGCAGGGCACCGGTGTGGATGGGGACGAGGCCCTGGACCGGGAGGCGTGGGAGGAGCGGGTGGACGAACTCTCCGCCGAGGGGATGCGAGTGCTGGCCGCAGCGGTGAAATCGGGCGATGGGGACGAACTGACCAGCGAGGACGTGGATGGTGGCGGCTTCGTGCTCGTGGGACTGTACGGGATCATCGACCCGCCGCGGGACGAGGCGATCCAGGCGATCGCCGAGGCGCAGGAGGCCGGGATCACGGTCAAGATGATCACCGGCGACCACCGTGGGACGGCGCTCGCGATCGGTGCGGAGATGGGGATCGGGAACGGCGAGGACGCCCTGATCGGCTCCGAGATCGAGGGGATGTCCGATTCGGAACTGCAGGAGGCCGTGGGGAGCACGGACGTGTTCGCCCGGACCTCACCGGAGCACAAGCTGCGGATCGTGGAGGCGTTGCAGGAGAGGGGCGAGGTCACCGCGATGACCGGGGATGGCGTCAACGATGCGCCTTCTCTGAAGCGCGCGGACGTGGGCGTGGCCATGGGCATCAAGGGCACGGAGGCCACCAAGGAGGCGGCCGACATCGTGCTGGCGGACGACAACTTTGCCACCATCGAGAACGCGATCGAGCGCGGGCGGGCGATCTACGACAACCTGCGCAAGTCCATCCTCTTCATCCTGCCCACCAATGGCGCCGAGGGCCTCGTGATCGTGGTGGCGATCCTCGCGGGACTGACGCTGCCGCTCACGCCGCTCCAGGTGCTGTGGGTGAACATGGTGGTCTCTGTGACGCTCGCGCTCGCGCTCGCCTTCGAGCCACCGGAGCCTGATGTGATGAAGCGGCCCCCGCGGGATGCCGACGCGGGCATCCTGGGGCGCTCTGGGCTCATCCGGATCGGCTTCCTCACCGTGCTGGTGGGCGGGGCGGCCCTCGGGCTGTTCGCCCTGGTGTACCGCGGGGGCGAGGGCGATCTGGAGGTGGCGCGCACCCTCACCGTCAACGTGCTGGTGTTCGCCCAGGTGTTCTACCTGTTCAACGTGCGCTTCCTGCGCGAATCGAGCCTGCGCAGGGAACTGTTCACCACCAACCCGGTCTCGTGGATCTCCGTGGCGGTGCTCATCGTGCTGCAACTCGTGTTCCTCTACGCCCCGTTCATGCAGGAGCTCTTCGGGTCCCGGCCGCTCTCCGTGGTGGAGTGGGGATGGACGCTGGGGATCGGCGCGGCGGTGTTCGTGGCGGTTGAGGTGGAGAAGCTGGTGGGCCGGAAGCTCGCGGATCGGGCGGAGTAGCGGCGGGGGCTGGGTGCGAGCCCCGGATAGGCCGGTAAACCTACACATGTTAATGTATGCGCATGCCTGCGCTCGATCGGCGGCTCCAGCTCCTCCTCGATGAGGAGAGGTACGCCCGCCTGGCCGCCGAGGCCGATGCGAGCGGGCGAAGTGTGGCCGCCATCATCCGCCACGCCATCGATGTGGCCTACCCGTCCGGCGATACAGGGCGCGCTGAGGCCGCCCGCCAGTTGCTGGCCATGTCTGACGCTGCGGGATCCGAACCGGGCGAGGGGCCCGCGGACCTCAAGCGCGCCCTCGAGGATCAGTTCGCCTCGAAGCAGGGGATGCGGTGAAGTCGGTCTTTGTGGAGACCTCGGTGCTCCTGCTGGCCGTCGGCGGAGATCACCCGCTGCGCGCTGCTTCCCGGCGCGTGGTGGCCGCCGCCGAGGAGGGAATGGTCCGTCTCCACATGAGCGTGGAGGGCGGTCAGGAGTTCCTGTTCCACCGCATGCGACGCAGCAGCGCGCCCGAGGCGATCGAGCAGGTCAAACAGCGCCATCGCCGCCTGGGCTGGCACCCCTTCGATGTGGAGGGTCTGCACCGGGCACCCGCTCACCTCGCACCTGGGGCCGTTCGTGGCCGCGCGGCGGTGCACGCCGCCACCGCACTCGTGGCCGGGTTCGATGAGATCGTCAGCAGCGACACCGACTTTGATGGCATCCCCGGCCTGGTGCGGCTCGATCCAGCGACGGCCTTCGAGAGTTAAATCTACCGACCGACCCTCAGACAGTCTGGCAGCTCCCGAACTTGAAATTGTGGACGTGCCCTCGCGCGACCTCCGGGCGCACCCCTGACATATTCGCAGGTCAGAGAGGTGCCAGAGGTGGAGGCGGTCGGAGGGCGTGTCCACATTTTCAAGTTTGTCCCTCGCGTGCGGGACTCGTGATTCACGTGGGGTCAATGGGACTGGAGTGATCGCTGGCAAGGGATCCGCACGCCGGTGATATTGGCGCGAATGCAGGCACGGCCCCGGGGGTTTCCCCCGTGGCGGGGCGGGCAGCCGTCGGGGTAGCGTCGGGGCGGGGGCAGGAAGGGCCGCCCTGGAGAGGAAGCCCGAGATGGACAGTCAGCGCGCGAGCAACACCGGCGTGGGCGGAGCGCCGCCAGAGCAGCCGAATCAGCCCGACCTGGTGGGAGGGATCCTGGCCGGGCTCGTCGCAATCGGCGTGGTGGCGAACGCAGTGCTCTCGTTCAGCGGCACTGACATCCTCGTGAGCGCCGTTGTCGGCGCCGTGACGGTGGCTCTCATCGTGCTGCTGATCCGCCACCACCTGCGCCGCCGGGCCAGGTAGGCCACCCTCCCTGGGGGAACGCTGTCGGCGCCGTCGCACCAATCGTCTGGATAAGATCCTCGCATCTCATAACTCGTAGTGAGAGCATTGTATCCATGGGATCGATCGACGACGCCCTCCCGGCCACCTTCACGACCGAGACTGCCCGAACGCGTGGGATACATCCGCGGGACTTGTATGCCTGGCGGGATGGTGGCAATCTCGTCGAATTGTCGCGCGGAGTGTTCCGTCGCGCTGACGCCCCGCCGGCGTCGTATCCGGACGCGTTGGCGGTGTCGCATCGGTCCCCGCGAGCTGTCGTGTGCTGCGTCTCCGCGGCGGCCGTGCATGACCTGACCGACGAGATGCCAACTGCGCTGCAAATCGCCGTCCCTCAACGTGCACACCCACCCGTGATCGATCACCCACCAGTCCAGGTGTTTCGATTTAAGGAGTCCCTCTTTGACGTTGGGTTGTCTTCGTTCGAGGCCGCACTGGGCGAGCATGTGCGCATCTACGATCCAGCTCGCACGGTCGTGGACCTGATGCGATTCCGGGGACGGTTCGGCGAACCCGTCGCGCACGCATCGCTCCACCGCTACCTCGCCTCAGCCGCACCGCGGCCAGCGCTGCTCCTGGAGTATGCCAAAGTCCTCGGAGTGTTCGGTCCGATGCGTGCGGCGCTCGATGTGATGAGGGCCGGGTGATGCGCCCAGTACGTGGCAACGCATCGGGGCG
>JAUNRP010000020.1 GCA_030544165.1 bacterium | reverse complement strand
CGCCGGGTGACGGCCGGGCGCCGCGCTCTGGAGATCCTCGTGATCCTCGTGTGCTGCCTCCTCCTCGCCATGGTCAACGCATACACCCGGGATAGGGCGCCGGGAGTCCACTGGTACTCGGGCCCTCCCGGGCGGGCGGTGGAGACTCCTCCGTTCGACATCACGGTCACGGATGTCCGGCTGGCAGACCGCGTCACCCAGGACACGATCGAGTTCGGGACCTCGGAAGTGCTCGTGGTGGTCGAGTGGACCGCGGAGGTGAGGGGCGGGCGCGCGCTCCTTGCCGGCATCGAGCTCCACACGGCCGGCGGCACCACCGTGCTCCCGCGCGCGGAGTTCCTGTACAGCGCGGGCCCGGCGGTCACCGAAGCCGGTTTCACCCGCCACGCCACCTCGGTCTTCCAGGTGGAGGAGGACGCGGCGGTGGGTTCGGACTTCGTGGTCCACTTCAACCGGGGATTCACCTACACCTACACGGGTGCGGTCCGGGTGGTCGGCGTGGTGGGTGAGGACACCCCGCACATGGCGATCGCCGAGATCGCCGATCCTCGCCTGGAGGTGACGCCGTGAGCGAGCCCGCCGCGCCCGTGGACCCTCCGGAGACTCGGCTCCCGGAGGCGCCCTCCGAGGGGGCCACGGCCCACCCGGTGGGGTGGGCGTGGGCGAGGTTCGCCCTCGCCCTCACACTGGCCGTCCTCGTGGCCGCCGGGATCGGGTGGAATCGGTTCACCAAGCTGGAGCCCCAACCCGATCTCACTCTCACCGCGGGGGACTCGGTCGAGTTCCGTGGTCTCCGGCTCGCGGTGGAGTCGTTCGAAGAGGCCAGCGTTCCGGAGGATCTGGCCGCCGTCGAGGTGCCGGAGGGAGCCGTCTGGATCGAACTCGTGCTGCGCCAGGAGGTACTGGCGCCCGCCATCGAGGAGTACGAGATGGAGTGGTACTGCTCGATCGAGCTCATCACG
This sequence comes from bacterium, assembly GCA_030544165.1. Classification (GTDB taxonomy): domain Bacteria; phylum Actinomycetota; class Actinomycetes; order Actinomycetales; family Actinomycetaceae; genus JAAZBW01. Next base: position 14,384 of record JAUNRP010000020.1, on the reverse strand, counting down.
GAACGCGGCACCTGGCAGTCGGACACCTCCACGCTCTCCGCGATGGACCAGCGCAGTGGCTGCACGGCGGGATTTGATCGCGATCCCTTCTCAGCCGGCGAGGTCACGCAGATCCACGGACTCTGGTTGATCCCCGAGGGCGCGCTCGTGGAGCCGCGGGTCCTCATCCAGTTCGGCCCCCCGCCCGGCGCTATCGAGGTTCGGCCCCTGGGGTGACGCGGGGCGCGCCGCCGATCGGGACACCCTCGCGCTTCATTGCCACCCGCATCGCGCGGGCGAACGCCGTGGCGTAGAGCGCCACCGCCAGCGTCCACATCAGGAGATCGCCGGCGAGGTCGATCAGGCTCACGTACCTCATGGTCTCCGCGAAGTCATGGGGTCCCACGAGGGAGAACAGCAGATCGGTGACCGCCGGACCGATCGCCTGGACGGCGGCACCGAGGAGGAGGTACGCCACCACGAAGGGCACCCCGCTCCGGATCACCAGCCCGAACGCCTGGACCGCGGGCATCAGATCATCCACCTGGTTCCGCAACCACAGCCGGATGAGTCCAAGGGGACCAGCCGAGGACGCCCGCTCGATCCGCTGCACCGCCGCCGCCTCGCGCGCCCGTCTGGCACGGGCGGCCAGGCGCGGAGAGAGACCATCGGGGGTGATGACGTCGCCGAGATCGGACCACCCCACGACGGTGGCGGTGAGCGCCAGCCACACGAGCGGGAGGAGCACCGCCACCCACAGCCCGGGAACGAGGTACTGCCAGATTCCCGCGCCCAGGGACCTCACGAACTCCGGGATCGTCTGCTCCCACCACAGCTCCCAGTCGGGCAGGATCCCGAGGAACGAGTCCCACACCTCACGCCCCCACGCCCACACCTGCCGGCCCCGGGCCCAACTGAGGAACGAGGTAGAGAGCGAGTCCAGCCCCAGGAAGGCGGTGAGGATGGCGGTGCCGCGCACGAACACGCGCACCATACCGAGCACCACGCCGCCCCTGCCCCGCGCCGTCATCTCGATCAGTCCCTGGAGCCCCCAGGCGATTCCCGCGATCACGAGATAGGTCTGCCAGGCGGCGAACGTGATGGAGTAACTCTCCGCGTCGACCCCGTAGTAGATGAGGTTGGCGTCGAAGACCCGCTGGATGTGGTCCTCCGCGAACCCCCAGACCTCCCACACCGCGAGGAACGGCACCACCGCGTGGGTGAGCACATGGTGCCGGCTCTGCTGCCGCCCCGCGGGGTCCACCCGGGCCACCCGCCTGGCGGAATCGTCGTAGATGTAGGACTGCCGATCCCGCGTGACCGAGTGGAGCATGAGGACCAGGCAGACCACCCAGATCACCATGGCGGCCACGAACGCGAGCGTGGCTCCGATGCGGTTGGGGCCGAACCAGACCGAGACCAGGATTCCCGCCTCACGCCCCGCGAAGCCGAGGCAGAGCCAGAAGCCGAGTGCCGGCAACGTCACCCACCAGAGGGCGAGCGTCTCCCGCGCGAGAGTCACCAGCTCACGGACGGTCTGCACGGTCCCACTGTATGCCGGACGCGCATCGGCGAAACGTCTGCCCGGTCCCTAGAATTGGCCATATGACCGACGACTTCTCGCTGCTGCGCACCTACAGCCCGGTCGCCGGAACCTTCGATGAGATGTTCACGGAGGGCGGCGAGGTCCGCCCGCACTACCGCACCGCCTTCGAGGAACTCAGCCGCATGAGCGACGCCGAGGTGCTGGGCCGCTCCGAGTACGTGGGCTCCTCCTACCTGGAGCAGGGCATCACGTTCGACGTGGGTGGCCAGGAGCAGCCCTTCCCGATCGATGTGGTCCCCCGCATCATGACCGCCGAGGACTTCGCGGTGGTCGAGTCCGGGATCGCCCAGCGCGTCACCGCTCTCGAGATGTTCCTCGCGGACATCTACTCCACGGGCACCGTCTTCATCGACGGCGTGATCCCGCGGCGCGTGGTGGTCTCCTCGAAGCACTACCACCGCGTGGCGCACGGCATCCAGCCCCCGAACGGGGTCCGCATCCACGTCTCGGGAACGGACCTGGTCCGCGGCGCCGACGGCGCCCTCCGCGTTCTCGAGGACAACGCCCGCGTCCCCTCCGGCGTGAGCTACGTGCTCACCAACCGCCGCGCCATGTCCTCCGCCTTCCCGGAGATCATCTCCCGCTACCCGGTCCGCTCCGTGCACGGGTACCCGGCCATGCTCCTCGCCGCCCTGCGCGCCGCCGCGCCCACGGGAGTTGCCGATCCCACCGTGGTGGTCCTCACCCCGGGTGTGTACAACTCCGCCTACTTCGAGCACGCCCTCCTCGCGCGCACCATGGGCGTGGAGTTGGTGGAGGCCAGTGACCTCACCTGCGAGAACGGCCGCATCATGGCGGCGACGACGCGCGGCAAGCGGCGTGTGGACGTGATCTACCGCCGCGTGGACGACGACTTCATCGATCCCGCCCACTTCCGTTCCGACTCGATGCTCGGGATCGCGGGGATCCTGGCGGCGGCCCGGGCCGGGAACGTCACGATCGCGAACGCGGTGGGCAACGGCGTGGCGGATGACAAGCTCGCCTGCACCTACGTGGACGATTTCATCCGCTACTACCTCGGGGAGGAGCCGATCCTCCCCGGGGTGCAGACGTGGCGCCTCGAGGAGCCCGCCGCCCGCGAGGAGGTCATGGACCGGCTCGCCGAGGTGGTGGTGAAGCCGGTGGACGGCTCCGGGGGCAAGGGAGTGGTGATCGGTCCGGCGGCCTCCGCCCAGGAGTTGGAGGACCTCCGCGCGGCGATCCTCGCCTCCCCCCGCGACTACATCGCCCAGCCCGTGGTCCAGCTCTCCACGGTGCCCACGGTGGCCGGGAAGTCGATCGGCCCCCGCCACGTGGACCTGCGCCCCTTCGCCGTCAACGACGGCGAGCGCGTGCGTGTGCTTCCCGGCGGCCTCACCCGTGTGGCGCTCCAGGAGGGCCAGCTCATCGTCAACTCCTCGCAGGGCGGCGGCTCCAAGGACACGTGGGTGCTCGCGGATGACGGGGTCGAGCGGATCGAGGCGCGGCCCGCCACCGGCGGCCCCCGCCACCCCTCGATCCAGATGGGCGAGGAGTCCGGCCGGGAGACGCCCTCGGGCGCGAGCCAGTCGCAATCCCAGTCTCAGTCCCAGTCCCAGTCGCAGGGCGGCGGGACGCAGCATCAGTCGCAGACCTCCGCGCGCGTGACAAGGTCCGGCGCACCCCAGAGCGCCATGACGCTCTCGCGGATCGCGGACTCGCTCTACTGGGTCTCCCGCTACCTGGAGCGCGCCGAGGACACCTCGAGGATCCTCGATGCCAACGTGCAGTACCTGGTGGAGGATCCCACCGCCGATCAGGAACAGGCGGCGCGTGCGCTACTCGCGGCCATGGGTGAGGACGCGGACGCGGTTCGGGGAGATCGGCCGGTGGACATCCAGTTGGTGCTCGACCGGCTCTGCTACGACTTCGACGCCCCCTCGAGCCTCCGTGCCACCCTGCAGTTCGCCCGGGAATCCGCGCGGCGGGTGCGCGAGGTGCTCTCGCTGGACATGTGGGAGGCGATCAACACGGCCTACCTGGACGTGCGGGCACCCGGCTTCACGCGCAAGCCCGCACACCAGGCGTTCCAGCAGGTGCGCCACGGAGCGGTCCTCGCCTCCGGCATGGCGCGGCAGACCATGATCCACGATGAGGGCTTCGAGTTCATGATGCTCGGGCGCTCGCTCGAGCGCGTGGACATGACCTCGCGCCTCATCCTCGCGGCCACCATGAACGGCGGAACGCCGGTGGCCTGGAACAACGCGGTGCGCGCGGCCGGCGGGCACCAGTCCTTCGTGCGGGCCCACACCGGGGAGGGCTCCGGCGCGGACGCCGCGAGCTTCCTCCTGCTGAACGACCGCTTCCCCCGCTCACTGCTCTACGGACTCAACTCGATGGAGACCGCCCTGCGGGAGCTCGAGCCGCGCAGCGGGTTCGCCCGGCAGGACGAGGCGCTCCGCCTCATCGGGCGCGCGCGGGCGGAGATCGAGTACCTCCCCCTCGAGGCCCTGCACGAGGGGCTGGACCAGCGGATGGAACGGGTCCAGGCAACGTGTAACGAGGTGGGAACGCTGGTCTCCGAGCGCTACCTCGGCATGGGGGTCCCGGAGGCCTGGAAGGAGACGCCCACATGCGCCTGAGGATCCACTCGACGCTCACCTACACCTACACGGAGCCGGTGCGCTCCCGCGTGCAGGTGCGCCTCGCGCCCGCGGCAACGGCGCGGCAACTCGTGCTCGCCCATCCCCTCTCGGTGGAGCCGGGCGGCTTCTCCCTCACCTACGACGACTACTGGAGCACCCGCGTCACCGAGATCGAGGTGGCGGAGGAGCACACGCGGTTCTCGGTCTCGATGCTCTCCGACGTCAACGTGACCGGCGGTCCGTTCCGTCCCCTCGCCGCGGACTTCGGCCGGGTGGAGGCCGCCGGGGTGGAGGACTCGTTCTACGAGTTCCTCCGGCCGGGAGCGCTCACCACGCCCGGGGAGGAGACCCGGGAACTCGCGGTGGAACTGAGATCCGCTGCTACCAGTCCGGCCGAACTCGTGGACAGCCTCTCCAAGGAGCTCCCGAGCCAGGGTTCCGACGACGAACTCACCCACCTGGCCATCGGCGCCCTCCGCTCGGTGGGGGTTCCGTCACGGTTCGTCTCCGGCTACCGGGCACCCTTCTGGGACTTCGAGCAGGGCACCGCGACGGCGGGCGTGATCACCTCCTGGCTGGACTACTGGGATGGTGCCTGGCACGGGTGGGATCCCACCGCGCTGCAGGCGGTGGGCGAGCGCCACGTCATCATCGGCTGGGGCCGCGAGCGCACGGACTGCCCACCGCTGCGCGGGATCTACACCGGCGGCGGCGAGGCCGAGTACGGCTCGGAGGTCCTGGTCACGCGCCTGAACTGACCGCTCAGTCGAGTCGCCTCACGGTCACCCCCACGCGCAGGCTCGAGGAGCCGCCCTCCGTGAAGATGATCCCCTTCATCGGGGAGACGTCCCGGAAGTCCCGGCCCCACGCGGTCACGAGGTACCGGGAATCGGCGAGGTGGTTGTTGGTGGGGTCGAGGTCCACCCATTCGCCGCCGGGCACCATGACGGAGACCCAGGCGTGCGAGGCGTCCGAGCCCTCGAGCTTCTCGGTGCCGGGTGGCGCCGAGGTCTCGATGTAGCCCGAGACGTAGCGCGCCGGCAGCCCCACGGCGCGGAAGCTCGCCACCGCGAGGTGGGCGAAGTCCTGGCACACGCCCTCCCGTGAGGAGATCACCTCCGGGAGGGTGGTGGAGACGGACGTGGCCCCCTTCGTGTACGTGAAGTCCTCGTAGATGCGCCGGTACGCCGCCTCGATCGCCTCGCCGAGCGGCATCGAGGGCGGCAGCAGCTCCTGGGCGAACCCGCGCTCCATCTCCCCGAGGGTCACGATCCGGGAGGGCAGCGAGAACGCGGCCCGCTCGAACGGGTCGATCTGGGGATCGGCACAGATCGCCCCGGCGGCCCGCTCCACGGTCCACTCGTTCAGCGCCTCCAGATCGGCCTGGGGCCATTCGACGTCGAGGGTTGAGGTCTTCGTGACCGCGAGCCTCGTGTGGGGGGCCGAGATCTCCACGTAGTGCGAGTAGTTCCCGAACGCGTCGAGGGACTCCTCGAGCACGTCCGGCTCGGGCGAGATCTGGACCTCGTGCTCCACCACCTGCTGCTGCGGGGTGGCCCGGGGGCGCAGCATCGCGCGCCCGAACGACATGGTGACGTCCTCCTCGTACGTGTACTCCGTGAGGTGGTGGACCAGGTACCTCCGCCGTCCGTGCAGATCGCTCACCGGCCGGCTCCGTCCCACTCCGGCACCGCGAAGGCACGGCTCGGGCGCTGGGGCGCGAAGTACTCCTGCTCGATGGCCTGCGAGAGGTCGCGGAGGCGGGCGTCCAGATCCGCGAGCAGGCCGGCGAGCCCCTCGCGATTGCCGGCAAAGAGCGTCTCGTGGTCAAGATCCGTGGTCAGGTCCCGCGCGGCGGCCACGGCACGGCGGATGGTGGCGCCGTCGTCGCCGGAGAAGGTGAGGAGGAGGCGATCGAGCTGGAACCGCAGCGAACGCGGGTTGGTGGGGTCCTCGAGGAGGAGTTCGATCGCGGCGATCGCGGGGACCACCGAGCCCACGCCTGCGGCCATGCGGCGCCGGTACGTGATCAGGGAGTCGCTCACGCGCAGCGCCATCTCCACGATCACGGCCTCGGCCACGGGCGAGCGGCGTTCGGCGATCGTGTGCCGGAGCAGGCCGATGATGGCCTGGGCCCGCTCGAGGCGGCGGCCGGCGTCCACGAACAGCCAGATCTCATCGCGCACGATCGACTCGCCGAAGATGCCTGCGAGCGCGAGGCATGCCTGCAGCACGGAGGTGGCCACGCCCTGCGCGTCGAAGAGGTCCTCGCTCTCGCGCTCGTTCGCGAGCCGGTCCGTCAGGGCCCCGAGGATCCCGATGGTCTCGCGGGAGAGGAGTTCGCGGACCGCCAGGGCGTTCTCCGCCGTCTGCTCGGCGGCGAATGCCACGGTCCCCAGCCGGTCCCCCTCGAGCAGCAGGGTGCGGAGCTGCTCGATGACGGCGCCCTGCCGGTCCTCGGGATCCAACCGGGCGGAGATGCCGGTGATCTGGGTGAGGGCCTCGAGGAGGATCTCCATCGCCTGGTGCCCGGCCGATCCGGGCCGGGAGATGTGATCGTCCACGAGGTTGTCCGCGACCGCCACCAGCCGGGCCGTCGATTCGGCGCGCTCCCCGTAGCGGCCGAGCCAGTAGAGGTCCCCGGCTGCGCGGGGCGTGAGCGAGGGCATGGCGATGTCCGAGCCCTCCTCGCTCGGCACCAGCCGCAGCGAGCTCCAGACCGGGGCCTGGGCACCCTCGAGCACCCAGACATCCTTCGTGAGGACGCCGCGCGCCGAGAGGACCACCGATTCGTTCTCGCTCGATGCCACCCTGGCGAGGCCGCCGGGCATGACCACGTAGTCGTCGTCGATCGCGATCCGGAACGTGCGGAGCACCATGGCCCGCGGGGAGAGCCCCTCCTTGGTGATGACCGGCGTCGTGGAGGAGTCCACCAGCTCCTGGGCCGCCCACGCCCACGGTTCGGCCTCGATCTGTGCGGCCATCTCCTCGCGCTCGGCGGCGGTCATCTCCCAGCCGGGCCGGGACGTGGGCCGGTTCGTACGGGAGGTCGGCCGGATCACCAGGTCCTGCATGTTGGCGAGCACGTGGCTCCGGGCGGCGCGCTCCCCGCACCACCACGTCTGTGGTGCCGCCAGCCGGAGATCCTCGCCGAGGACCTCGCGCGCCACCCGCTCCAGGTACGGCGCCATGCCGATGTTCTCCACCACCCCGGACCCGATGGGGTTGACCACGCTCACGGCCCCCCGCCGCGCCGCCGCCATCAGGCCCGGAACGCCCAGGCGGGAGTCCGGGCGCAGGTCGAGGGAGTCCATCCAGTCGCCGTCCACACGGCGTTGGATCACGTGCACCCGGTGGCGCCGACCACCGGTGCGGAGCCAGACGGCGCCATCGCGCACCACGAGGTCGTCGGCCACCACGAGCGGGTGGCCGAGCAGGGTTGCCACGAGCGCCTGATCGTACGCGGTGTCACTGGAGGGCCCCGGCGAGAGGAGCACGATGCGCGGCGAGGTGACGCCGGCGGGTGCCGCGCGGTGGAGGGCGTGCTGGAGGACGTCGAAGAACCCGCGCAGTCGGCTGGCGCGCGAGGACAGGAAGAGGGGCTCCATCACGCGGGTGACCAGGCGGCGGTTCGCGAGCGCGTACCCGATGCCGGCCGGCGCCTGGGTGCGGTCCGTGATCACCACCCAGCCGTCCGGGCCGCGGGCGAGATCGGCTCCCGCCACGGGGAGCTGCCGCGGCCCGGGGATCGTGACGCTGTCCGCCGGAAGGAGGTAGCCGTCGTGGCCGAGGAAGAGTTCGGCGGGCAGGAGGTGGTCCCGCAGCAGGCGCCGCTCGCCGTAGAGGTCCGTGAGGATGGCATCGAGCAGGCGGGCGCGCTGCTGGAGGCCCTCCGCGAGGGGCGCCCACTCGCTCTCGTCGAAGATGAGGGGGATCGGGTCCACCTGCCACCGGGCGCCGATGGCCGGGGCCGTGGCGCCGATCCCCTCGTCGCGCGCGAGCCGGGCCACCTCGCGCTTGCGCGAGAGCAGGCCCCTGGTCCCGAGCCCCTCCAGGTGCTCCCAGATCCCGGCCGCGCGGATCTCGCCCTCGGGGCTGATCGTCTCGTCCAGCGCCGTGTGTCCCTCGGCCCGGCGCGCGGCGAGGGTGGCCGCATAGCGTTCGGCGAGGGAGGTGACAGATGCCGCGGCGATGCTCACCTCTCGCCCTCCTCCGCCTCCGCCTGCGCGGGATGGCGGCCGCGGGAGTATCGGCGCAGATCGAGCGTCACCGGGAACTCGGAGGGCTCGCCTCCGAGGACTCCGTGCGGCTGGGGCCAGGAACTGACATCGACGGCGCCGGACGTGCGGCGCTCCTCGAACCGGTTGGTGCGCCGTGACTCCGCCTCCACCGCGTTCACGGGGTAGCTCTCGTAGGCGCGCCCGCCCTGGTGCGTGACGTGGTACGTGAAGCCGCCGAGCGAGGTGCCGTTGCGGACGTCCACCAGATCGAAGTGGAGCGGCGAGTGCACCCCGATCGTGGGGTGGAGCGCCGAGGGCGGGTTCCAGGCACGGAACCTCACGCCTCCAACGCGGGCCCCGGCGGTCGCGTCCCGGCCCACCCCCCAGCCGGTGGTGGCGATGGGGACGGTCGGGACGGGGATCCCGTTGCAGGTGAGGACGTGACGGCCCTCGGTCATGCCCACCGCGGAGACCTGGACCCGCTCCACGCTCGAATCGACGAAGCGGGCGGTGCCGCCGAGCGAGACCTCCTCCCCGAGCACCTGCCAGGGTTCGATGGCCTGACGCAACTCGAGGGCGACGTCGCCAATGCGCACCTCCCCGAGCCGGGGGAACCGGAACTCGAGGAACGGCTCGAGCCACCGCTCGTCGAAGCGGGGCGCCCCGCCGCCGGGGAGCTCCGGCCACGTGGACATGTGCGCGTTGAGTTCGGCGATGACCTCGCGGACGTCGGCCGCCACGAAGGCGGGCAGGAGGTAGCGGTCGTGGAGGCGGGTGCCCCAGCGGACGAGCGGGCCGGTGGCGGGCTCCTCCCAGAAGCGGGCCACGAGGGCGCGCACGAGGGCGGACTGCATGAGGCTCATGCGGGCGTGGGCGGGCATCTCGAACGCGCGCATCTCGAGGAGGCCGAGGCGGCCGCTGCGCTGATCGGGGCTGTAGAGCTTGTCGATGCAGAACTCGGCGCGGTGGGTGTTGCCGGTGAGGTCCGTCAGGAGGTGGCGGAGCAGGCGGTCCACCAGCCAGGGCTGGGTGAAGCGCTGCCGGGCGATCCGCTCGTCCGGGTCCTCGTCCGTGCGCCAGTCCTCGCGGACCACGGCCTCGATGTCATGGTCGATCGCGGGATCGTCCACCATCTCCTCGAGTTCGGTGAAGGCGATCTCGAGGTCGTAGAGCGTCTGGGCGAGGCCCTCGTCCACGCGGGGGGCCTGGGAGGTGGAGCCGATGAACTTCCCGGTGAAGAGGTAGGAGAGTCCGGGATGCCACTGCCAGTAGGTGACGAGGCTGCGCAGCAGGTCCGGGCGGCGGAGGAACGGTGAGTCCGCGGGGGTGGGCCCGCCGAGCGTGATGTGGTTGCCGCCGCCGGTGCCGGTGTGGGTGCCGTCCAGATCGAACTTCTCGGTGGCGAGGCCGGCCTCGCGGGCATCCTCGAACAGGGTGGTGGTGAGCTCGCGGAGTTCGGGCCAGGTGCTCGTGGGGTGGACGTTCACCTCGATGACGCCGGGGTCAGGGGTGATGGAGAGGGACTCGAGGCGCGGATCGTCCGGGAGGCGGTAGCCCTCGAGGATCACCGGGACGTTCGTGGCGGCGGCCGCGTCCTCGATGGCGGCGAGGAGGGCGAGGCCGTCCTCGAGGCGGTCGAGGGGCGGGAGGAAGACGTGGGCGTGGCCGCCGCGGGGCTGGACGGCCACGGCCGTGCGCGGAGCCTCCTCGATCGGGACCTCCCGGGCCGGGGGGACCTCCGTGCTGGACGCCTCGGGGAGTGCGGCGGAGTGGTCGCCCTCGTTGTTCAGGGTGATCTCGGGGGCCTCGCCCCACGCCACGGAATCGAGGGGGAGCCGGTATCCGAGGGCCGAGGTGCCCTGGGTGAGGAAGAGCGCGCGGCGGCGGGTCCGCCAGCGGGTGGTTGCCCAGCCTCCTCCGTCCGGATCAACGAACACGGGGACCACCCAGCCGGCGGGAGGCTCGGCTGCGGTAGCGGCCGCCTCGACCTCCTCGAGGGTGCTCGCCGCGTCGTCGTCAACGGAGGGGCGCACCCCCAGCGGAAGGCGGGCCTCATCGAGGACGGCCTGGACCGGGTCCTCGTAGGCGGGTAGCACGAAGCCCTCGGAGATGCCGAGGCGGGAGGCGATCGCGGTGGCGAGGCCCTCGATCGCGGTGGCGCGTTCCCGGGGGTCTTCCGGGAGGGTGGCGGGATCCTCCGGGAAGGCGAGGAGCTCGCGGCGCCGCCAGAGCGGCTCGCCGTCGCTGCGCCAGGCGATCTGGGTCTGCCAGCGCGGCAGCTCCTCGCCGGGGTACCACTTGCCCTGGCCGTGGTGGATGAGGCCGTGGGGCGCCCAGCGTTCCACGAGGAGGCGGGCGAGGCGGGCGGCGAGTTCGCGCTTCTCGGCGCCATCCGCCTCGGACTCCCACTGGGGGTCGGACGTGTCTCCGGCGGTGACGAACGTGGGCTCGCCCCCCATGGTGAGGCGGACGTCGCCGGCGGTGAGGCGCTGATCGACGGCGGTCCCGAGGGCGTCGATCTGCGCCCACTGTTCGTCCGTGTAGGGCTTCGTCACGCGCGGATCCTCGTGGATGCGCCGCACCTCGTTGACGAACGAGAAGCTGACGTCCACCACCTCCGTGGCGCCCGTGATCGGCGCGGCGGACTCCGGTTCGGGGGTGGCGGAGAGGGGGATGTGGCCCTCACCGGCGAACAGGCCGGAGGTGGCGTCGAGTCCGATCCAGCCGGCGCCGGGGATGAAGGCCTCGGCCCAGGCGTGGAGGTCCGTGAAGTCCGCGTCCGGGCCGCCGTCGCGCGGATCGTCACTCGTGAGCTGGACCAGGTAGCCGGAGACGAACCGGGCGGCGATCCCGCAGCGTCGCAGCACGGAGACGAGGAGCCACGCGGAATCGCGGCAGGAGCCGATCTGGCGTGCCAGGGTCTCGGCCGGGGTCTGGACGCCCACCTCCATGCGGGTGGTGTAGCCGACGCTGCCGCGGATCGCCTGGTTCACCGCCACGAGGAAGTCCACGATCCGGGTGCCGCCGTCCAGGATGCCGGTGGGGCGGAGGTGGGTCTCGATCCAGGTGTCCACGGCGTCGTTTGTCAGGTGGAGGACCGGGGCGGCGCTGGAATCGGGACGCTCGATGGCGGCGGAGCTGACCGCGGCCACGGCGCTGGCGCTCGCTGCGGCGGCGGTGCCGTCCTCGTCCGCGCCCACGCGCCGCAGGTAGGGCCCGAGGTCCCGGCGGAGGGCGTCCGGGTAGGCGAAGGGGAATGTGGACGCGTAGTCCTCCACGAAGAAGTCGAACGGGTTGATCGCCGTCATATCGGCCACCAACTCCACCTTGAAGCTGAGCTCACTGGTGGGCTGGTGGAACACCACGCGGGCGAGGTAGTTGCCGAACGGGTCCTGCTGCCAGTTCAGGAAGTGGTCCGGCGGGGTGACGGTGAGGGAGTACGCCTCGATCCGCGTCCTGCTGTGGGGCGCCGGGCGGAGCCGGACCACGTGGGGGAAGACCCGTACCGGGTGCGCGAAGGTGTAGGTGGTTTCATGATGCAGCGCGACCCTGATACTCACGCGCCCCACTCTAAGGGGCGGCGTGTTTCGCGGGCGGTGGCGCACGCGGAGCGGACCGCGGCTGGGGTGGTGGGGCGGTGCGGACCGCGGCGGGCGCGGCGGGCGGCAGCCTCAGAGGTGGACGGGCTGCGAGGGATCCTCGCTCGGGAGGCCGCCGTTCGCGTACGCGGTCACCCACACGGGCCCGAACGTCACGCGGCCGGAGAGCACCGTGAAGAAGGCGGTGTCGGCGGCGTCGCGGCCGGTGGCGATCCGGATGAGTGATGCCCGCGGCGCCATCCGCGTGGAGTCCACGATCTGCCAGCGTCCCTCGTGGGCGGCCTCGGCCACCGCGTGGAAGTCCATCGGGACGAGCCCCGGCGCGTACACGGCCGCGAGGCGCGCGGGGATGCCCTTCGCCCGGAGCATCGTCACGGTCAGGTGGGCGAAGTCCCGGCAGACGCCCTGGCCCGCCAGCAGCGTGTCGATGGCGGAGTCCGCACTTCCCGAGATCCCCGGGATGTAGCGCAGGTAGTTCCGGACCCACTCGCCCACCGCCGTGATCAACTCTTGGCCGGAGAGGCCCGGGAACAGCGTGGGGGCGAGCACGTTGAAGCGGTCGGACTCGCAGTAGCGCGAGGGGCGCACGTAGGCCGCCTCCTCCTCGGGCGTCACGGCGTCCGCCTGCGCTCCCGGGCGAACCTCGGCCGAGTACCGGAGCTCGAGTGCGCCCTCGGGGGCGCGCACCCGGTGCAGCCGTGTTCCCGCGATGCTGACGATCTCCTCAACCTCCACAGCGTTGCCGCCCACCGTGATGGAGAGTGACTCGCTCTCGATCGGGGTGTCAGCGGACACGGCCACCGCGAAGAGGAGGGTGGCGGCCTCCGTCACCGTGGCGTTGATGTTCGCGGTGACGGAGGTGGTCGGCGCGCCGGCGGGGGCGTCGGACTGCTCGCCGGGATCAGACATGGGTGGTCCTTCGGGTACACGTCGGGGGATTGTGCTGGCCTCAGGATACGGCCCCGTGCGATCCCGCCCTGCCCCGCGCCACCGCACCTTTCCGCACGCGCTTTCTCCCCGTCGCACTCCCGCGCGTACGATCAGCCGCATGCCCGCATCTCCCCGCCCGAGTGTCTGGCGCCCCGGGAACGCGCTGCTCGTGGTGGCGCTGTTCGCCATGGCGATCCAGCTCCGGCCCGCCGCCACCTCGGTGGGCCCGGTGCTCGCGGAGATGAAGTCGGACCTGGGGTTCGGTGGCGCGTTCGCGGGTGTGCTGACGGCGCTGCCGGGGTTCGGCTTCGCGGTGTTCGGGATCTTCGCGGCGGGGGTCGGGGCGCGGATTGGCCTCTCCCGGGCGCTCACCGGCGCCCTGGGCCTGGTGGCCGTGGGATTGCTCGCCCGGGCCTTCACCAGTGATCCGCTGGTCTTCCTGATCCTCAGCCTCCTGGCGATCGCGGGAATGGCGGTGGGAAACGTGCTGGTCCCGCCGTTCATCAAGGCGAACTTCGGACTCCACACCGCCCGCATGACCGGCCTCTACACGGTGGCGCTCGCCGTGGGGGCCACCCTTCCGGCCGCGATCGCCGGGTGGCTGGTCACGCTGCCGGGTGGGTGGCGCACCTCGCTGGGCGTCTGGGGGGCGACGGCGGCTCTCGCCCTGGTCCCCTGGGTCGCGTTGCTGTGGTGGGACCGTCGGGCGGAGCGTTCTGGATCGGGTGATCCCGTGGTGGATCCAGCCGTCTCTGGCGAGGTGCCCCTGGTGACGCCTCCCGTGGCCTCCGTGCGGCTGGGCCAGTTGCTCCGGAGCCGGACCGCGGTGGCGCTGGCCGTGTACTTCGGAACACAGTCCATGCACGCGTACGTGCTGTTCGGCTGGATGGCCCAGGCGTACCGGGATGGCGGCCTCGGGGCGGCGGAGGCCGGGTTGATGACCGCGATCCTGCTCGGGCTCGGCATCCCGATGGGGTTCCTGATGCCATGGGTGGTGGCGCGGGTTTCCGATCTGCGGCCGGTCCTGGTGGCGCTCGCGATCTGCGGATTCACGGGGTTCCTCGGGCTGCTCTACCTCCCCACCACGATGCCCTGGGTGTGGGCAGTGCTACTGGGGATCTCGGGCGGCTCCTTCCCCACCGCGATCACCCTCATCACCACCCGCACCCGCGATTACCGGGTGACCATGCAGGTCTCGGCGTTCGTGCAGTCCGTGGGGTACCTCGTTGCGGGCCTCGGACCGCTGCTCGTGGGAGTGGCCATCGAGGCGTTCGGGTCCTGGCACGTTCCGCTGTGGGCGCTCGCGGCCTCCACCCTGGTGCTCCTGGCAGCGGGGATCATGGCCACCACGGGCCCCATGGTGGATGACGATCTCTAGGCTGCGGCCGGACTCTGGGTATGCCGCTTGGCCATCGCCATCCGCCCAAACCGCGGCCCCACCGGGGAT
>JAUNRP010000019.1:10435-15427 GCA_030544165.1 bacterium | reverse complement strand
TGGGGGACTCCCCGGACGAGCGCGGGGAGCGGTACGACGCCGCCCGGGTGATCGGTGAGGCGGCCACCCTCATCAGTACGTGGGAGGAGCACACGGGCGCACCGCCGCCCCGGATCGAATCGGTGGTGGTGGATGACTACCAGGAGGCCTCGGCGGCGCTGGTCCGGCTCCTCTCCGCGCTGGCGGATCGCGGAACGCAGCTCGTGCTGGTGGCCGATCCCGATGTGGCGGTGCAGACCTTCCGGGGGGCGCGGCCCCAATTTGTTGGCCGGGCCGAGGGCACCGGGGAGCTGGGCGGATTCGGTGCAGCGCGGGTGGTTCTCCCCACGGTGTACCGGGGGACCCCCGCGCTCCGGAGAGTGGTGGACGCCGTGGTGTCCCGAGCCCCCTCCGCGGGGGTGGTGGAGCACCGGCGGGCGGCGGTCTCGGCCGAGGTGGGGGCCGAGGCCCTCATCGAGGAGCGGCGTACCGGGGGCACCATGCCCACCCTGACCGCGGTCCGGGCCGAGTCCCCGGGTGGTGAGGCGGCCGCGATCGCCTTCGAGCTCCGCCACGCGCACCTCCACGGGGCGGTGCCGTGGGAGCAGATGGCCGTGGTGGTGAGGTCCAGTGGGGTCCTCCGGGACCTCCAACGCCGCCTGCGCGCATTCCACATCCCGGTGACCCGGGGTGAGGCGGCCGTGGTCTTGCGGGACGAACCCGCGGTGGGGCTCCTCCTGGACGCCATCGAGGCCGGACGGCTCGGGCTGGATGGCACCATGGCCGACCGGCTCCTCCGTGGCAGCGTGGGCCGTCTCGACGACGTGGGCATCCGACGGCTCAGGAGGGCCGTACTGGCCCGGAAGGACGAGTTCGAGCCGGATACGTCCATCGATGACGCCCTCGTGGAACTGCTCTCCTCGCGGGAGGGGGCAGCCAGCCTGCCGGAGGACCTGGGGGACGCGGCGGTGCGGGTGTTCGAGGTGGTGGATGCGGCACGGGCCGCGCTCGGGGGCGCGGATTCCACGCCGCAGCAGGTCCTCTGGGCGGTGTGGGAGGCCTCCGGCCTGGCGGGGCGGTGGCGCACCCTGGCGCTCGGCGGCGGCCCCCTCGCGGACCGTGCGGATGCGGACCTCGATGCGGTGATGGCGCTCTTCGAGCTCGCCGAGAACTTCGAGCTTCGCGTCCCCGGCGCGGACGCGGGCGAGTTCGTGGCCCACGTGCGGGGCGAGTCGCTGCCGTCCGACACCCTGGCCGAGTCCGGGAGCCGGAAGGCCGGTGTGGAGGTGCTGACAGCGGCCCAGGCCGCCGGCCGGCAGTGGGAGATCGTGGTGGTCTCCGGCCTCCAGGAGGGATCCTGGCCGGACACCCGGATCCGGGACTCCGTCCTGGGCGCCGGTGCACTGGCGGAGATCATGCTCGGCCGCCACGGTCTGAGCTCGTGGGCGGCACGCGAGCAGGTGCTCGCGGACGAGTGGCGCATGCTCTCCTCGGCCGTCTCGCGCGCCGCCCGCCGGCTGATTGTCACGGCCGTGGAGGCCGATGACCTGCGGCCCTCCATCTTCTTCGACCAGTTGGCAGACCGTGCGGACGTGGTCCGCGATGGGCGTGAGACGTCTGCCCGGAGGCTCGATCTCCGCGGATTCGTGGCCGAGCTGAGGGCACGGGTGGAGGAGGAGGCTGGCAGTGGGTCCGCCATGGAGGCCCCTGATACGCCAGGCGTGGCCGCCGGGATCCTCGGCATCCTCGCCGGCGCCGGAGTCCCCGGTGCCGCTCCCAGCCAGTGGGCGGGCCTCGCGCACCCATCATCGGAGGGACCCATCTATGGTGGCGATGATCCCGTGTGGGTCTCGCCCTCGAAGCTCGAGTCCGTCACCACCTGTGCCCTGCGCTGGGCGCTCGAGACGGCGGGTGGGCGCAGCGCCGGCGCCATCTCGCAGAGCCTCGGAAACCTGATCCACGAGATCGCGAGCAAGCTGCCGCAGGGGCCGCGCGCCGCCCTCCAGGAGATGCTCGAGGAGAAGTTCGACTCCCTCGGGCTACCGGAGGGATGGGTCAAGGAGACCACCCGTGCCAGGGCCCGCGAGATGGTCGAGAGGCTCGCCACGTACATGGAGGGCGTTCCCGGCCGGGTGGCGCCGGAGGTCCTGATCCGCCAGCAGGTGGGCGACGCCGTCATCTCGGGATTCGTCGATCGCCTCGAGTGGGTGGATGGCGGGGTCCGGGTGGTGGACCTGAAGACCGGGAGCACCCTCCCCAGCCGGGCGGAGGGGGAGCAGAACCCCCAGCTCGCCAGCTACCAGTTGGCCATCCAGGCGGGAGCCGGCCTCGGCGAGGAGCGCGAGACCTCCACACCCACGGGCGCCCGTCTGGTCTTCGTCTCGGCCGGGGCCACCGAACCCACCATGCGGCCCCAGCCCGGCCTCGACGACGGCGGGGGTTGGGCGCGCGAACTGTTGGACCTCGGCGTCACCATCATGCGGGGGACGGAGTTCGCGGCGCAGGTGAATCCGGGGTGCCGAACGTGTCAGCTCAGAAGGTCCTGCCCCGCGCAGGATGCGGGACGGAGGGCATCGCAGTGACGAGGCGCAGCGCGGTAGACATTGCGGAGGCGGTCCAGCGGGATCGCCCCAGGTCAGAGTGGATCATCCCCACCGCGGAGCAGGTGGCGGCGATCGAGGCGCCGCTCACCCCCACCCTGGTGGTTGCCGGGGCGGGGAGCGGGAAGACCGCCACCATGGCAGACCGGGTGGTGTGGCTGGTGGTGAACGAGCTCGCCGCGCCAGAGGAGATCCTCGGGCTCACCTTCACCCGGAAGGCAGCCGGAGAGCTCGCCGAGCGGGTGCGCCGGAACCTCCGGCGGGCGCGGGAGGCGGGGCTGATCAGCGGGGAGCTCGGAGATGTTGCCACGCCCACCTACAACTCCTTCGCGGCCTCGGTGGTCCGCGACCACGCACTCCGGATCGGGCGGGACCCGGACGCGGCACTCGTGACCAGGGCGGGCGAGTGGCAGCTCATCTCCGAGGTGGTGGAGGGCTGGCAGGGACCCCTCGAGCTCGGCGGAGCGCTCTCCACCATCAAATCGAACGCGCTGACGCTGGCGGAGGAGCTGCGCAGCCACCTCGTGGGGGTCGATGAGGTCCGGGAGTTCACGAACCGGATCCTGCCCGAGGTGGAGCTCATCTCGCAGGCCGGGACCACCAAGAAGTCCCGGGAAGCCGCGATCAGGGCGGCCGAGTCCCTGCGCAACCGCCTGGAGCTCCTCCGGATCGTGGAGGTCTTCTATGCCCTCATGCGGGAGAGGGGCCTGGTCACCTTCTCTGATCAGGTGGGGATGGCCTGCGAGATCGCGGCCACCGTGCCAGCGGTGGGTGCCCTCTTCCGCTCCCAGTACCGCTCAGTGCTGCTCGATGAGTTCCAGGACACCTCGGTGGCACAGTTGACCTTCCTCCACGATCTCTTCGGCAGTGGATTCCCCGCCATGGCGGTGGGGGACCCCAACCAGGCCATCTACGGCTGGCGCGGGGCATCCGCCTCCTCCCTCGTGAGCTTCGCCGAGATGTTCGCGGCCGAGGACCAGCCCACGGTGGTACTGCCCCTCTCGGTGTCATGGCGCAACGACTCGGCGATCCTCCGCGCCGCGAACATCACTGCCGCACCGCTGGCGGACGAGGAGGGGGCGGGCCGGCTCCTCACCGAACTCCGCGAGAGGCCGGGCGTGTCCGAGGGCGAGGTCCACCGGTCAGTGGCACTCACCGAGCCGGAGGAGGCTTCTGAGATCGCGCGGTGGGTGGCGGAGCGGTGGACCCCCGGTGTGGTGTCCGCCGCCGTGCTGTGCCGCGGGGGCAACCAGTTCCCCTCCCTGATCCGGGCGTTCCGCGAACTGGGGATCGAGCCGGAGGTGGTGGGGCTCAAGGGCCTGCTCAACACCCCCGAGGTGGCGGACATCCGGGCCGCACTCGAGGTGGTGGCGGATTCCAGCCGAGGGGATGCCATGATGCGGCTCCTCACCAACGAACGCCTCGGCCTCGCCGATCTCCACGTCCTTGGCGAGTGGGCCGTCTCGCTCGCGGGCGGCGCGGCCCGAGGAGATGCCGACGTCTCGGCGGCGGTGGTGGAGGCCGTGGACTCCCTCCCGCCGACCGACTTCGTGACGAAGGGCGGGAACCGGCTCTCACCGGAGGGGCGGCGGCGCGTGGAGCGGCTACGGGAGCAGATCCGGGAGATCCGGCGGTCCCTCGCCTACCCCCTCCCGGACCTCGTTTCTGCCGCCGAACGTGCCCTCCTGCTGGACATCGAGGTGGCGGCCCGGCCCGGTATCTCACCGGCTGCCGCCCGCCGGAACCTCGATCACTTCGCGGCCCACGTCTCCAGCTATGCCGCCGGTTCAGCAGCGCCCACCCTGGGGGGCCTGCTGGAGTGGCTCACCTCCGCGGACGAGGCCGAGGCCGGGTTGGACGCCGCCCCGGATGCGGCACACTCCGAGGCCGTCCAGATCCTCACCATGCACGGGGCCAAGGGTCTCGAGTGGGATGTGGTGGCGGTGGCGGGCATGACCGAGGGGACCTTCCCCCACAGGAGGAACAACGCGGGCAGGCTCGCCGAGCGGGAGACGGGGTGGATCCGCTCGGCAGCGATGATCCCCGGCCCGCTGCGCGGGGATGCCCGCCACCTCCCCACACTGGAGGAGGGAGCAACCACCCCCGCGGAGTTCACCGAGGGCGTGGAACGGTTCGAGGGTGAGCTGTTCGAGCACTCCATCCTCGAGGAGAGGCGCCTCGCCTACGTGGCGATCACCCGTGCCCGCCACCAGGTCCTCCTCTCGGGTTCACACTTCCGCAGCGGGAAGAAGCCGCTGCCGCTCTCACGGTTCCTCACCGAGCTGGAGGGGGCGTCTGTGGTGCCGAGTGGATTCTCGGTGGTTGCCCCACCGGATCCGGATTCCGAGCCTGCGGAGGAGGTGGCCGGCGAACCCGTGACCTACCCGGCGGCCGATCCCTGGCCGCAGATCCC
>JAUNRP010000019.1:0-10425 GCA_030544165.1 bacterium | reverse complement strand
GGGGCTCGTCCCGTCCCGGCGGACTCGGCTGGAGCGCGCGGCCGCGTGGGTGGCGGCCGCCACCCACGGAGGCGATCAGGAGGCCGCCGAGCGCCAGGTGGCGGCACTTGCCGAACGCGCGTCCACCCCGAGCGAGGCGGCACTGGTGGAGGATGCGCGTGTTCTCATCCGTGAGGCGAACGCCCGCAGCGGGCCCGATCTGGTGGAGCTCCCACAGCACCTGTCGGCATCGGCCACACTCGCCCTCACCCGCTCCCCGGGGGAGTTCGCCCTCAACCTCCGCCGGCCGATTCCCCACCGCCCCTCGCCCGAGGCCCGCGTGGGCACCGAGTTCCACGGCTGGGTGGAGCACCACTTCAACATGCCCACACTCATGGGGTCCCCCGAGTGGGACGAGGACGAGGACGCGGCGGGCGCCCCACAGAGATTCGCGGAGCTCAGGGCGCGGTTCCTCGAGTCCGAGTGGGCGCTGCGGGCCCCGCTGTCCGTGGAGGAGAACCTCGAGACGATGATCGGTGGGCAGTTGATCCGCTGCCGGATCGATGCGGTCTTCCGGCGTGACGGCGAGATCTGGGTGGTGGACTGGAAGACGGGCCGGGAGCCCCGGGATCGCGCCGAGATCGAGATCCGCCAGCTCCAGCTCGAGATCTACCGCCTGGCGTATGCGCGCGCCAATGGGATTCCCATCGCGGAGGTGAAGGCGGCATTCCACTACGTGGCCACCGGTGTGACCCAGGCATCCGGCTTGTGGCAGGAATCGGAGATCGAGAGGCGGATCCTGGACGCCCTCGAATCGCAGGGCGCCCTCGAGTCCCTCTCGGGGTGAGGCGGTGGGGCGTGATCGAGCTCGGGTGAGGCCCTACTGCGGAGTGCCGGCGCTGCCGGGCGTTCCCGCAGTGCCAGGCGTTCCCGGGGTGCGGGGACTCCCAGCCGACTCCGTACCCGGGGTGCGGGGGCTCCCAGCCCCGTCCGTCGCATTCCCGACGGCGGGGATCTCGTCCGTCACGTCCATTCCGTCGCCCGGCGAGCCCACGGGAGAGGTGCCGGGTGCGGACGGGAGGCGCGCGTCGTCGTCGGGGGAGAGGGGGCTGAGGGTGCCACTGACGGACCACGAGGACCCGGCGGATGCCTCCACCCAGTCGATCTCCTCCACCACGAGTTCGGCGCGGCCGATGGGGCCGGAATCGGCCACCTGGCGGGCGAGGGCGTGGAGCATGACCTCGGCGTCCGCGATGATCTCCTGGTCATCCAGGCGAACCCCGTGGAGGAGCCAGCGCGCCACGGCGAGTTCGGAGTAGAGGGTGGCGCGGGCGCCCATGTGCTCGTCCGGCGGGAGGGAGCGGCCCATGGCGTAGGCCTCGTCGATGGTGTCGAGGGACTCCTCGGGGGCCGCGGCGTAGAGCCAGGCGAGGTCCGCGGCCGGGTCCCCCACGTGGGCGTTGGACCAGTTGAGGATCGCGGCAACGGTGCCGTTGGAGAGGTGCACGTTCTCCGCGGCGAGGTCCCCGTGGGTGGGCACGGCGTGGAAGTGCCAGAGGGCCACATCCTCGAGGGCGCGTTCCCAGCGGGCGAGCAGGATGGGCGGGACCTTGCTGGTGCGGGCGGCGTCATCCAGCTCGGCCAGGCGGCGCCGCCGGTAGGAATCCGCATCGTAGACGGGGGCGTGGGCGGCATCCAGGAGGGCTGCGGGGAGTTCGTGGATTTCGGCGATCGCGCGGCCGAGTTCGGCGGCCGGACCGGGACCGGCGTGGAGGGTGGCCAGTTCCAGGGGCTTGCCGGGGAGTTCTCGGTAGACCACCATCCGGTGGCCGGTGGGGAGCTCGGTGGTGCCCTCCGGGCGCATCACATCGAATCCGATGCGGTCCTCACGCAGGGCGATGTCCAACTGATCGAGGATCGGGACCTCGGCATCCAGCGCCGTGGAGGCGGCAGGGTGGAGGGCGGCCTGGGCAATCCAGTGGCGGCCGCGGGCGTCCAGCAGCCCGCAGTAGCGGTAGTCCGTGGTGGCGAACTGGGGGGCCCGCGTTGCCACGATCTCTAGCCCCCGTACCGCGGAGGTGGCGAGGGCGGCGATTTGGAGCGATGGTTTCTGGGCCACGCCCCCACGTTACGCGAGTGCGTCAGCAGATTGCAGGAGGCCCGCTGCGGGACACCGAGTCTCTCCACAGGGTGCGCGAGGTCTGGCGTGTGGGCGCGGGGGACAGGTAGCCTCGCAACAGTCGGGGACGGAATCCCAATCGTCACTGTGGGGGCAGAGTTGAACGAATCACTTCTTGCCTTGGAAACCGAGGTACGCGAGCTCGCACGGGTTCGCGGGATGGATCCCGCCTCGGATCCTGCGGCCACGCGCCGCCTCGTTGAGGAGGCCGTGGCGGACTGGGATGACCGTTCCATCGCCGGGCTCGTCCCCCCGCTTCCCAGCACCGATACGGCCCTCCGCCACCTCCTGGACACGATCGCGGGACTCGGACCCCTGCAGAAGTACCTCGATGACCCCACGGTGGAGGAGATATGGGTCAACGGGCCGGACCAGGTGTTCGCGGCGCGATCAGGGCGGCCCGAACTCACTCCGGTGATGGTGGACCACCAGACCATCAAGGACCTCGTGGAGCGGATGCTGCGGACCTCGGGACGCCGGATCGACATGTCGCAGCCGTTCGTGGACGCGGCCCTGCCGGGTGGGGAGCGGCTCCATGTGGTGATCCCGCCGGTCACGGGTGCGTACTGGTCCGTCAACATCCGCAAGTTCATCGCACGCATGCGCTCCCTCGATGACCTGGTGGTGGCGGGCTCGCTCACACAGGAGGCCGCGAGATTCCTGACCGCGGCGGTGGTGGCCGGCCTGAACATCCTCGTCTCGGGCGCCACGCAGGCGGGCAAGACCACCATGGTCTCGGCGTTGGCGGCGGCGATCCCCGCCTCCGAGCGCGTGATCACGTGCGAGGAGGTGTTCGAGCTCAACCTCGCCAACCGCGACTGCGTGGCCATGCAGTGCCGCCAGCCGAACCTCGAGGGAACGGGTGAGATTCCCCTCCGCCGGCTCGTGAAGGAAGCGCTCCGGATGAGGCCGGACAGGTTGATCGTGGGCGAGGTCCGGGAGGCCGAGGCCTTCGATCTGCTCATCGCCCTCAACTCCGGGTTGCCGGGCATGTCCACGATCCACGCGAACTCGGCACGGGAGGCGGTCACCAAGCTCTCCACCCTTCCGCTCCTTGCGGGAGAGAACGTCTCGGCAGGATTCGTGACCCCCACCGTGGCCCAGGCACTGGACGTGGTGGTGCACCTGGACCTCGACCGCAGTGGCCGGCGCTCGGTCCGGGAGGTCCTGGCCGTCACCGGGCGCGTGGAGGGGACGCGGATCGAGACGGCCTCGCTCTTCGAGCAGCACGAGGGCCGCCTGGTGCGAACGGGCACCTGGCCCGGTTCCACTGATCGGTTCGAGAGAGCGGGGATCGATCTCTCGATGGTCCACGGGGGAGGTGCATCGTGGGAGTGATCGTGGGTTTCCTCCTCGGTGCGGGGCTCCTCCTGATCTGGCTCTCCTTCTTTCCCGAGGAGTCGCGCAGGAGGAGCGCACGTTCGGACAGGTTGCGGGACCTGCTCGCCCAGGCCGGATGGGTGGGTGTTTCCCCCGGCGGTTTCCTGGCGCTGAGCGGTGCATTGGCTGTGGTGGTTGCCGTGATCTCGGCCGCGCTCACTTCTGCCCTCGCGGTGGGCGCCGCCTTCGGCATCCTTGCCGGGTCGCTTCCCACCGCGGTGGTGCGCGGGAGGGCGGCCCAACGCCGCACCACCTTCCACGAACTCTGGCCGGAGGCCATCGAGGACATGCTCTCTGCCGTCAGGGCGGGTATGTCCCTTCCCGAGGCCCTCGGTTCCCTGGCCGAGCGGGGACCCGAACCGATGCGGGACTACTTCGCCGCGTTTGCCGGCGACTACGCCGTGACGGCACGCCTCGATGAGTGCCTCGACCGCCTGAAGGAACGATTTGCCGATCCGGTGGCGGATCGCGTGGTGGAGGCGCTGCGCATCACGAGGGAGGTGGGCGGGACCGATCTCGGTACCACGCTGCAGTCGCTCACGGCAATGCTCCGGGCAGACCTCCGGACCCGGGGTGAGTTGAGAGCGCGGCAGTCCTGGACCAAGAACTCGGCGCGGCTGGCCGTGGCGGCACCCTGGGCGGTGCTCGCCGTGCTCGGCACGCGGACCGATGCGGCGGCTGCCTTCGATTCCCCGATGGGTGTCCTCGTCCTCACCGGTGGCGGCGCACTCTGCTTCCTCGCCTATTGGCTCATGATCCGGATCGGATCACTTCCCGAGGACCGGAGGGTGCTGAGATGAGCTCGTGGGCGCTCGGAGCCGCCATCGGAGCCCTGGGCGGACTCGGAATTTGGATGATCGCCTGGACGTGGTCGCGCCGCCAGATCACGCTGGTGGAGAGGGTTGCGCCCTACGTGCGCGAGCGCAACCGGGGCTCCCGCCTCCTGGCAGCAACAGAACCCTCGGCGTTCGGGCCGATCGGAACGGCTCTCCGCCCCCTTCTCTCCGACCTCTCGCGAACCCTCGAACGGCTGGGCTCCTCCGAGTCCTCGATCCGGACCCGGCTCCACGAGGCCGGCCGGACACTCAGCGTGGAACAGTTCCGGCTGGAACAGGTGGCGTGGGGGAGCGGAGGAGCGGCCGTGGGGCTCCTGGCCGCCCTCGCGGTTGCGGCACGTGGGGGAAGCCTGCTGGCAGCGCTTGTCCTGGTGGTGGTGGGCGCCGCCGTGGGGGCGCTCGGTGCGGACTACATGCTCTCCCAGGCGGCCGCGCGGCGTACGGAGCGGATCCTGCAGGAGCTTCCGGATCTCGCCGAGCTCGCGGCCCTCGCCGTGGGTGCCGGGGAGAGTCCCGCCCGCGCGCTGGAGAGGATCGCCCGCATCTCGAGTGGCGAGCTCGCCACGGAGTTCGGAGACGTTGCCGCACGCACCCGAGCAGGAGTCTCCTTCACCCGCGCCCTCGAGGAGCTCTCCGCCCGCACCAGTTCCGTGGACCTCGCGCGGTTCACCGACGCAATCGTGGTGGCCACCGAGCGCGGCACGCCTCTCGCGGCAGTCCTGCGCGGTCAGGCCTCCGATCTCCGCGAGGCCGCACGGGCTCGCCTGATGGAGATCGGCGGGACCAAGGAGATCGCCATGGTGGCCCCGATCGTGTTCCTCATCCTGCCGATCACCGTGATCTTCGCCCTCTTCCCGGGCTTGGCAGTTCTCCGGGTCGGACTATGAAAGGAAGGAATCAGTATGGAAATCATCGAGAGGTTCCGCGCGGTCCTCGCGGCATGGCTGCGGGAGGACGAACGCGGAGACGTGCCCGGATGGGTCATGGTCACCCTCATGACCGCCGGCCTGGTGGCACTGATCTGGGCCCTGGCCGGAGAGGCGCTCGCGGACCTGTTCGGCCAGGCGATCAGCCGGGTCACCGGAGGCGGCTAGCGCTCCGCAGGCTCTGGAACGCGGACCCGCCGCTCCCGCACCGCGAACGCGGCTCCGCCATCGCGGAGTTCGTCATGGTGGGAGCCCTCGTGATCCTCATCTTCGTGGCGCTCATCCAGCTCTCCCTCGCGCTCTACGTGCGCAACATCCTGATGGACTCCGCCGCCGAGGGCGCCCGCCACGGCGCGGTGGCCGGTGCCGGGCCCGAGGATGCCGCCAACCGGACGCGCTACCTCATCTCGTTGGCGCTTCCGGAGCACTTCGCATCGGGGGTGAGCGCCCGGGAGGTCAGCCGGGACGGGATCCGGGCGGTCCGCGTGGAGGTTCGGGCCCACCTCCCGGTGGTGGCCCTCACGGGCGTCGGCCCCGCGCTCACGCTCTCCGCCCACGCCATCGACGAGGACGGCCTCCCGTGAACCGGCTGAGGCGCCTCCTCGCGGAGGATCACGCTGAAGAGGGCAGCGCGATCGTCGAGTTCATCGTGCTCACCTTCGTCCTGCTCGTGCCCCTCGTCTACCTGATCCTCACCTTCTTCCAGTTGCAGGGCGCCGCCTTCGCCGCAGAGGGGGCCGCTCGTGACGCCGGCCGCCTGCTCGCCGCCTCCCGCGATGAGGTGGCCGGACGCGACTCGGCCGAGCTGGCCACCCGCATCTCCTTCGACGACGCCGGTTTCCCCGGCCCCGTCTCCCTCCATCTCGAGTGCTCGGGTTCCCCCTGCCTGAGCAGCGGGTCCGCGATCCGCGCCACCGTCACCACCGAGGTCGCCCTGCCGCTGATCCCGCTCGGCATCGTCGATGCGCTCGGGGCGCGGGTTCCCGTCAGTGGCACGGCCGTCACCATCGTGGACGAGTGGGTGAACCGGTGAGCTCGCCCGTTTTCCCGACGGCGGTCCCTCCCTGGCACGTGCGTCTGCGTTCTCGCGTGTGCGGGGTCCGTCACGGGGATGAGGATGGCCGCGTGATGCTGCTCATCCTCGGCTTCGGGACCATCGTGCTCGCCCTGATCCTGGTGATCGCCTCGGTGGCGTCGCTCCACATCGAGCGGAAGCAGCTCCTCGCCGCCGCGGACGCCGCCGCCCTGGCGGCGTCCGCCAGCCTCGATACCACCGGATACCACGAGGGGGGTGGCGGCCAGCTCGTGGTCACCACGGCCCGGGTCCGCGAGGCCGTCTCTGGCTACCTGGGTGCCTACGGTCCCGAGCTCGGCCTGCGAGACCCGCGGATAGAGGATCCCACCGGAACCACCGATGGGCGTACCGTGACGGTCACCATCTCCGGCCTCGCGGAGATCCCCCTGATCCCGTGGCTCACGGACGCGATCCCGGAGGTCCTCCGGATCACGGTGACCGCCACCGCGCGGGCCGGGTAGCGCCTACGGACCGCACGAACCCGCGATCAGTACCCGGCAGCGAGAGGTGAGCCCCCGTCGTCGGGGCTGAAGGCGTCCACGAGCGCCTCGGTGCCGCGCGCGAGGATGCTGACGTCCGCGCCAACGGAGATGAAGTCGGCGCCGGCCTCGAGGTAGCGCTTCGCGCTCGCCTGGGCGAAGGCGTTGACGCCCACCAACTTGCCGTGGGCGTGGCCCACCTCGATGGCCCTCAGCACGGCCTCCTCGATGCGCGGATCGTTCTGCTGGCCGATCAGTCCCATGGAGGCAGCGAGATCGGACGGCCCCACGAACAGGGCGTCCACGCCCTCCACCGCTGCGATCGCCTCAAGGTTCTCCACCGCGGTCACGGACTCGATCTGGACCACGAGCGTGAGGGACTCCCGGGCGTTCGGGAGGTAGTCCGGCACGCGGTTCCACCGGCCAGAGCGCGCCAGAGCAGACCCCACACCCCGCACCCCGGCAGGCGGGTACGCCACGGCGCGGGCCGCCGCCTCCGCCTGCTCGGCGGTGTCCACCATGGGGACGATCAGCGTGGTGACCCCGGTATCCAGGAACTGCTTGATCACGGCCGTGTCATTGAGCGGGGGCCGGGCAACGGAGACCACGGGATACCCTGCGGCCGCTTGGAGCTGCGGCAGGAGTGTCACCACATCGTTGGGGGAGTGCTCGGCATCGAAGAAGAGCCAGTCGGCGCCGGAGCCGGCGCAGATCTCGGCCACGAGCGGAGAACCGGAGCACACCCAGATCCCAATCAGGGGGCGCCCGAGCCGCTCGCGGGCGGCGGCCAGAGACTCATCGGGGCTCAGACGAACCGGCATGTGATCACTCCCAGGGGGCCGTAGTCGGCGGTGATGGTGTCTCCGGGCTCTGCGGCCACGGGTCGGGTGAAGGAGCCCGAGAGCACGATCTCCCCGGCCTCGAGCGCATCCCCGAACGGCGCGATCTTGTTGGCGAGCCACGCCACGCCCACCATCGGATTCCCGAGCACACCGGCCGCCAAGCCGGTTTCCTCGATCACCTCGTTGCGGTAGAGCACGCCGCCCACCCAGCGCAGATCCAGTTCGTCCACGGAGACGGGACGCCCGCCGATTACCATGCAGCCCATGGCCGCGTTGTCCGAGATGGTGTCCACGATGGTGCGGCCCTCCATCTCGATGCGGGAGTCCAGGATCTCGAGCGAGGGGATCACGTACTCGGTGGCGCGGGCCACGTCCAGCATCGTGATGCCCGGCCCCCGGAGCTCGCTCTTCAGCACGAACGAGAGCTCCACCTCGATCCGCGGCTTCGTGTACTTCGCGTGCTCGAACACCGCTCCGGACTCGAACACCATGTCATCGAAGATCGCGCCGTAGTCCGGCTCGGTGATGCCGGTGGCCATCTGCATGGCGCGGGATGTGAGGCCGATCTTGTGGCCCACGAGCTTCCGCCCGGCCTCCACGTTGCGCTGCTGCCACACGCGCTGGACGCGGTAGGAGTCCTCCACCTCCATCTCGGGGAAGCGGGCGGTGAGCCGGGGAACCGGGACCCGGGTACGCCCTGCGTCCACGAGTTCGTCCGCGATCTGGAGAACGGTCTCTTCGGTGAGCATGCGCTCAACGTACCCCACTCCACATCCTTCCGTATACGATTTGCGCCTAGACTCACGGCCATGAGCAGCCCCGCCCTCAGCAGGCCCCCGTTGGGCTTCCTGATGCTCCTCGGCATGATGGCTGCGGTCCCAGCGATGACGCTCGACATGTACCTCCCCGCCCTCCCCGAGATGGCCCGCGACCTCAGCACCACCCAGGCCCTCGCACAGGGCACCATCTCCGGCGTGATGATCGGATCGGCCGTGGGGCAGTTGTTCAACGGCCCCCTCTCGGACCGGTTCGGGCGGCGGCGCCCGTTCTTCGCGGGAATGGCCCTCCACATCGTGATGTCCGTCCTCTGTGCCATCTCCCCGAACATCTACATGCTGCTCGGCGTGCGGATGCTGCAGGGCGCTGGCAACGCGGCGGCCACCATCGCGGCCTTCTCCGCCCTACGAGACCGGTTCGCCGGCCCCGCCCAGTCCTCCGGAATGTCCTGGGTCCAGTCCGTGATCGCCGTGGTCCCGCTCGCAGCGCCCGCGCTCGGCGGTTTCATCGCCCACCACTTCGGCTGGCGCGCAGTCTTCCTCACGCTCGCGGTGTTCGGCCTGGTGGTGATGGGCCTCGTGGCTGCGCTGCTGGAGGAGACCCATCCGCCCGAGAGGCGCTCTGCGCGCGGCGCCCCGCTCTTCGCCACGCTCACGCCGCTCCTCCGGGACGCCCGCTTCCTCACCCTCGTGATCGTGCCCGCGATGTCCACCACGGTCCTGCTCACCTACGTCTCGGCCTCGAGCTTCGTGCTCCAGGAGGGGTACGGCCTCACGC
Source organism: bacterium (assembly GCA_030544165.1). Taxonomy (GTDB): domain Bacteria; phylum Actinomycetota; class Actinomycetes; order Actinomycetales; family Actinomycetaceae; genus JAAZBW01. The sequence goes on along the minus strand of JAUNRP010000019.1, from coordinate 1,175 downwards.
CCGGTCAGTTCGTGATCGTGTTCTCCATCAACGGCCTCATGATCATCCTGGGCGCGCAAGTGAACTCGCGCTTCGTCTACCGCGTGGGCACCGAGCGGATGCTCTGGATCGGGATCGCCGGCTCACTGGTGTTCGCGGTTGCGTTGCTCGTCACCGCGTGGAGCGGCGCCGGGGGAGTGTGGGGCTTCTCCGTCCCGCTCGCGCTCCTGCTCGCGGCCAACTTCCTCACCCTGCCCAACGCGGTCACGCTCGCCCTCCAGCGCCACGCCGAACGCGCCGGCTCTGCCACCGCCCTCATGGGCGCGATCCAGCAGTTCCTCGCGGGCGTGCTCTCCCCGCTGGTGGCGGTGTTCGGCGGGGGAGCGCTCGCGATGGCGATCGTCCTGCTCGGCGCCGTTGTCCTCGCCGCAGTCTTCGGGTTCGTCACCCGCGGACTCGAGCGCCGCTAGCCCCCCGACGGCGGAGCCTCCGCCCGCTCTCACCTCGCCTTCCAGCTGCGCACCTGATCTGGCGACGACGGCTACCCCCGCCTCAGTCGCTGGGCGCGGCTGCCGAGACGTCCTTCAGCACATCGGCGTCCTTGCCCTGCTCGGCCAGGTCACCGAGGGCGAGCATGCCCACGAGGTTGCCGCTCTCCACCACCGGCACGCGGCGCAGGGCGTGCTTCGAGAGCTTGGCCCGCACCTCGTCGAGGTCATCGGTGGGCTCCACCGTGATCGTGTCGGTGGACATGAACCGCGCGATCGAGGCGGTGCCCTCCGCGCCCTCTGCCACGGCCCGGATCACGATGTCGCGATCGGTGACCACCCCAACCAGCCGGCCCTCGTCCACCACCGGCACCGAGCCGAAGTCGCCGTCCCGCATCGCCTTCGCTGCGTCCGTGATGGATGCGCCGGAATCGAGCGAGGTGGGGTTGGTGGTCATGAACTCTCGAACGGTCGCCATGTCATTCCTCCTTGGTTGGCGGTCACCTCCGAGCCTGCCCGGCTCCCGTCAGGGGCGCACGCGGAGGTGGTGAAGGATTCGGGCGGATTCGTGGGAGGCCACGCGGTGACGAGAGCCCGGAGCCTCCGCCCACTCCCGCCCAGCCCGCTGCGCGGGGAGTCAGCGGGCCGGAGGGGTGCCCTCCGGCGCGGGCTCGCCGTCGCCCACGCCCTCGGCCCCAGCCCCGCCCT
>JAUNRP010000018.1 GCA_030544165.1 bacterium | reverse complement strand
GCCAGAAATACGTGCTCCCGCTTCCCGACGGCGGAACTCGCCGTCCGTACGCAACCCACACCGTCGTCGTCGTGGGTGGGTTCACCCCCCGACGGCGGAACTCGCCTTCCGTACGAAACCCACACCCCCGTCGTCGTCGGGGCCGGTTATCCCCCGACGACGGGGGGTGCCTTGCATCTCTGTCTCACCCCTGTGGGAGGCTGGTGCCGAACAGCGAAAGGTAGGAAGCAATGACCTCGTGGGCGTACGGTCCGCTCCTGGGATTCGATACCGAAACCACGGGCGTGAACCCCTCCTCGGATCGGGTGGTGACCGCCGCGCTCGTGATGCGGGACGGCGCCGGTACGCGGGAGCGTACCTGGCTGATCGATCCCGGCGTGGAGATCCCGGAGGGCGCCGCCGCCATCCACGGGATCACCACGGAGAAGGCGCGGGCGGAGGGTCGGCCGCCCGCGGAGGCGCTGGCGGAGATCGCCACCATGATCGCCCAGGCGCTGGGCGCCGGGATCCCGGTGGTGGCGTTCAACGCCGGATTCGATCTGCAGATCCTGGACTCCGAACTCGCCCGCCACGGCCTGCCCACGCTCCCGGAGCGGCTCGGTGGGCCAGTGCGCCCGGTGATCGATCCCCTCGTGATCGATCGGGCGGTGGACCGCTACCGGAGGGGCAAGCGGACTCTCGGGCACCTGTGCGAGGTCTACGGGGTGACCGGTTCGGGCCTCCACACGGCGGAGGTGGATGTGGTGGCCACGCTCGATGTGCTGCAGGCGATCGCGCGCCGCCACGCCCCCCAGCTCCAGCACCTGGACCTGCTCGGCCTCCACGCGTTCCAGGTGGACGCGCACCGGGCGTGGGCGGAGAACTTCCGCGAGTGGCTCGCCACCAAGGGCCGCACGGACGGCCCGGGGGACGCCTGGCCGTACTAGACGCGGCAACGCCTGGACGCGGCAACGCCGCCGGAGGGAGTAGTCCGGCGGCGTGACGCGGGCGGGGAATCAGCCCTTGACGGACCCTGCCGCGAGGCCGGCCTGCCAGAAGCGCTGGAGGCCGAGGAAGAGCAGGATGAGGGGGATCACACCGAAGATGGCGCCCTGGAGGACCGCCCCGTACACCGGGTTGAAGTAGCTCATCATCCCGTAGAGGCCGAGGGTGACCGGCTTCAGCTCGGCGGTCGAGGAGACCATGAGGAGCGGGAGCAGGAAGTTGTTCCAGGTGGCCACGAAGATGAACAGGAAGATGGTCACCATCGCGGGCGCGAGGAGCCGGAGCACCAGGCTGAAGAAGATCCGGAGCTCACCGGCGCCGTCGATCCGTGCGGCCTCCAGCATCTCGTCCGGCACCGAGTTCCGCGAGTACACCAGCCCCAGGAACACGCCGAACGGGGAGACGCAGCTCGGGATGATGATCGCCCAGATGGTCTCGGTGAGCTGCAACTGGGAGAACATCAGGTACAGCGGGATCGTGAGGAGGGCGATCGGGAGCAGGAGCCCGGACATCACCACTCCGAGGATCGTGTTCTTCCCGAAGAAGCGGAACTTCGCCAGCGAGTAACCGGCAGCCACGGAGAAGAGCGTTCCCACCGCGCCCGCAACCGTGGAGTAGAACACCGAGTTCGCCACCCAGCGCCAGAACATGCCACCGGTCCAACCCATGAGGCTCTCGTAGTTGGCAACGAAGTTGTTGTTCGCCGGCAGCAGCGGGTTGGAGGTGATGAGATCGGTGTTGGACTTGGAGGCCGAGACCACCAGCCAGTAGATCGGCGCGATGAAGTAGATGAACGCGAGAACCAGCCCCACCACCACGAGGATGCGCACCACGGGAGAGGGGCGCAGCGAGCGGGGCAGGTCGTCAAACTCGGAGCGCTTGGGCGGAGCCTTCTTGCTGGCCTTCGTGGTGGTGTCCACGGACTTCGTCAGGGTGGCGCTACTCATGGTGCCGTCCTCCTCTGGAGGATCGCGTAGCCGATCGCCAGGAGGCCCGCGATCAGTGCCATCACGATCGAGATTGCCGATGCCGGCCCGTTGCCGCTGGGCGTGATCCCACCCATGAGGGAGTTGTACGCCATCATCATCGGCATGTAGTCGAGGCCCATCCAGTCATTGACGGACTCGAGCACGGTGGGCTCGTTGAAGAGCTGGACCGTCCCGATGATCGAGAGCAGGATCGCGAGCAGGGCCGCATCCCGCACGAGCGGGATCTTGATCTTGCGGATGATGCCGAAGCCCGTGGCCCCATCGATCCGCGCGGCGTCGTACAGCTCGCGCGGGATGGCCTGGAGCGCCGCGAGGAAGATGAGCATGTTGTAGCCCGTGTAGGTCCACGTGGTCATGTTGGCCATCGAGAGGATGATGATGTTCGGGTCGAAGAAGTTGACCCCGCCCGCCCCCGCACCCTCGAGGATCTTGTTGATGGGCGAGGTGCTGGGCTGGTAGATGTACGTCCAGATCACGGCCGCCACCACGCCGGGGATGGCGTAGGGCAGGAAGTAGGAGAGGCGCCAGGGGCCCGGGCGGCGCACGGTGATCGAGTCCAGGAGCAGCGCGAGCGCGAGCGCCATGCCGATCATGAGGGGCACCTGGATGATGCCGAAGAGGAGCACCCGGCCGATGCCCGTCCAGAATGCGTCCGAGGTGAGCACGTACTCGTAGTTCTGGAAACCCACGAACACGTTGGAGATCGAGGCCCCACCCTCGTTGCCGAACAGTCCGCCACCGGTGGCCTGCTGCCGGAAGAACGAGTAGTAGAGGGAGAAACCGATCGGGATGAGGAAGCAGAGGGTGAAGAGGAGGAAGAACGGCGAGACGAACATCCACCCCGTGCGGGCCTCGCGGCGCCGGGCCTGCGAGACGCGCTTCTCCCCCGCGGGGGCGGCCACCTCAGCGGGCGGCGGCGTCGTTGCCTGCGTGGTCATGACCAACTCTCCTTGTGGGAAGGCGGCGGCAGGAGTTCACCTGCCGCCGCCCTCACATCGTGCTACTTACTCCTGAACCGGGAGGTTGAGGTCCTGGAGGGCCTGGACCGAGGCGGTCTGGGCGGTCTCGAAGATCTCGGCGAAGGTGCCCGAGCCGTCACCGGCTGCCGCACCCACGGGGTTCAGCGTGCCCATCACCGAGGCGAAGCCGGGGATGTAGGGGAACGCGGGGTTCATGTTCTCGTTCGCGGTGGTCAGCTCGGCGAAGACGTCCTGGCCGCCGTAGAACTCGGAGAGGGCGTCCGGGGTGGTCATGGCGCCGGTGGTGGCGGACACCACGAGGCCCTGGGAGACGAGGTCGTCGATCTGGGTGTTGAACCAGTTGGCGAACTCGAGCGCCTCAGCCGGGAACTCACAGCCCTTCATGACGCCGATGCCGGAGCCACCGTCAGGACCGGACATGGGGGTGCCGTTCCAGGCGGGGAGCTGGGCCACGGCCCAGTTACCGGCGGAGTCGGCATCCTGCATGGTGTCGGCGAGCAGCGGGGCCTCCCACGCGGCGCCGATGTGGCCGATCAGGGAGCCATCGAGCAGCGCGGCGCCGAACTCATCGCCCCAGCGGTTGAGCACGAGCATCGCATCGGAGTCGTAGAGGTCCTGGAGGGTGTCCGAGATGATCATCGACTCCTCGGAGGTGGTGTCCACCACCCACTCGCTCTCGGTGGAGGAGTACCAGGAGGCACCCGCGGAGGCGGCGAGGGCCGAGGTCCAGAAGGTGGTCTCGTCCGGCTGGAACGCGATCGTGTAGACGTCGTTCTCCGCGGCAGCCTTGGCGGTGGCCACGAACTCCTCGGTGGTGGTGGGCACCTCGAGGCCGTTGTCCTCGAACGCCTGGGCGTTGTAGTAGTACACGAGCGGTCCGGTGTCCTGCGGGAGGCCCACAACGGTGCCGCCAACGGTCATCATGGCCACGGTGCCGTCAGAGAAGTTGCCGGTGTACTCACCGGCGTACTCGGTGACGTCCTCGAACATGCCCTTGACGAACAGGCCGGGGACCTCGGAGTAGCCGACCTGCGCGAGGCAGGCGGGGTTGCCGGCGTTCACATCGGTCTCGAGCTTGGTCTGGAGCTCGGCGGCCGCGCCATCCCACTTGGTGGAGGTGACCTGGATGTTCGGGTTGTCAGCGTTCCAACGCTCCACGATCTCGGCAACCGAGGTCATGCCCTCACCATCGGGCAGACGGTGGATGTACTCGAGCTCGACCGCGTCGCCGCCGGCCTCGGGGGCCTCGGTGGTCTCGGTCTCCTCGGGAGCCTCCGTGGTCTCCTCGGTGGTGGGCTCGGTGGTCTCCTCGGTGGTCGGCGCAGCGGCCTCCGTGGTGTCCTCCACAGCGGGCGTGGTGGTGGTCTCGCCACCTCCGCCGCCACAGGCGGCCAGGAGCAGCGTTGCGGCTGCGGCAGTTGCGGCGAGGCTGGAGCCCCGTCCAATTCGGCGGTTCGCCATTATGCGTTCCCTCTCCGTTGAGATTGAAGATCTGCGTCGGCTGACGCTCTTTATTGATCGTTCCTGACAATATCACGCACAGATGCGCAGGTACAGTGAATCAGCGGTTACGAGATCCAATCGTTACCCATCGGGTCCAGAGTGATCTCCCGCGTTCCCCACGGCCCCGTGACCTCGGTTGTTACAGACTCCGTTGAGAGGTTTGTGACGAGAGTCCCACTCTCGAACCGGGTCACCTCCACGCGTGCATCGTTCGCGAGACCGAGATCGGTCAGCTCCTCCTCACGCCCGGCGGACCAGAAGATCGCCCGGTGCAGCAGGCGCGAGTTCTCGTGCGTGTACGGCAGGCCCGAGATATACACGGCGCGGCCCCCACCGCGGCTGGTGGCGGACAGGCGGACCATCCCGCCGTCGTCGGCAATGACGGAGGTGTCAGATCCGAGCGGGACCACGTCCAGCGGGGACGGACCGAAACGGCCAGGCTGGGCCAGGTCGCCGCAGTCAGCCGCCACCAGCGGGTGCTCGGAATCGCGCACCGGGTAGCGGTCCGTGGAGAGGGACCAGCCGAGCTCGCGGTCCACGCCGAGCACGTCGGAGAGCTGGAAGACGGCGCCATCGCGCGCCGAGGCCGTGGGCTCCCCCACCCCGATGAAGCCGCCGCCGCGCGCCACGAACGCGCGCACGGACGCCTGCAGCTCGGGATCGTCCCAGGCGGACCCTCCGGAGAAGGCAGTCCCGGCCCCGCCGGCATTGATCAGCACGCCGATCTCCTCCGGGACGCCCTCACGGATGTCCTCGAAGGAGAGGAACTCCACGTCCACGGGCAGGCCCGCCAGGGACTCGAGCACCCCCAGGTACGGCTCCACCGCGCGGTAGGGCAGGGCGTGGGCCACCATGTGGGTCTGCCAGGTGCGCAGCTTGCCCCAGGCGTTCAGCACGCCCACCCTGAAGGAGGCGGAGAGCGCCGGGCCGTCCTCCATGTACTCGTGGATCTGGCGGAACTCGTCCGTGATCTCCTCCACGCGCGCCACGAACTCGGGGTGCTCGAGCGCGAGCGAGAGGTAGCCGCCGTAGCCGATCCGCTCGAGCGGCTTGCGCAGGATGGCGCGCCGGGCGGCCACCCAGTTCTCGTTCGCCTCGGTGAGCGGGTCGCCCTCGGGGTTGAACACGTCCGGGAAGAAGTAGGGCAGGAAGCGGCCCTCGTGGACCTTCACGTACGGGATGTCCGAGATCATGCGGCACGTGGCCGCCGAACCCACCGAGCCCACCACCGAGTCCAGCTTGGTCTGGTGGAAGAGCGGGCCGTAGGGCTCGATCCCCATCCAGTTGTCGCCCAGGAACATCATGGCCTCGCGGCCTGCCTGGTGGACGATCTCCACGAGCTCGCCGGCCTTTCGGGTGATGACGCCGTGCTGGTAGGCGATCCACTGGCGGAAGGACTCGCGCGGCTCGCGGAACGGGGAGTTGTAGTAGCCCTCGTCCACGAAGTCCTCGGCGGTCAGCCGGATGCCCGTCTGCTGCTCGAACTCCTCCATGGCGGGCACGGAGATCGATCCGGAGTAGCCGAACCAGTCCACGTAGGCCTCGCGGCCATCCGTCCCGAACATGAGGGTGAAGTGGTAGAAGAACGTGGTGAAGCGGACCACGTCCACGTGCGGGTTCTCCTCCAGCCACCGCGCGAGCGAGGACTTCATGTGCTCCCACGTGGCGGGGTGGCGCACGTCGTAGCCGATGGACTTGGCGCGGCCCTCGGACTCCCAATCGTTGGTGATGTAGTTGTACATCTGGGTGGAGTCCCAGATCTGCTTGGCCAGGAACCCCACCGTGTACACGTGGTGCGGGGTGGGCTCCTCGATCACGACGACGGCGGCGTGGCCCTGGCCCTCAAGCCGCCACTGGTCCGGGGTCAGTTCCGTCCCGGTGGTGCGGTCGATCACCTGCCACCAGCGGGTCACGTCCACCTCCGTGTCCGGCTCGATCTGCTGGGTGAACCAGCCGTCGATCACGTGGATGCGCAGGGGCTCGGCCGCGGCCGGTGCCGGCACCCGCTTGCTGAGGACGTAGAAGTGGGGCCGGGAGTCCGGGTTGGCGAGCGCCCACTCCTGGTCCCCGCGGGCCGGGAAGTAGGTGGAGTAGACCTTCACGCCCAGTTCGCGGGCGATCTCGGGGAGCTCGGTGCCATCCGAGTTGCGCACGGCATCGGCGCCGAGGCGGGTGACGAGCTCGCGGACCTTCTCATCGATCCCGGTCTCGATGGGGAGCGTGACGCGTCCGGCGTCCTTGGAGTTGTGGGACATCGGGGTTTCCTACTTTCAGACGAGGGTGAGGCTGGGGCCGGCGGCGCGGATGGTCTCCGCGATCTCGGGATCGAGTCCCGAGTCGGTGATCACGAGGTCGATCTCGTTCAGGTCGCAGATCCGCGCGAACGAGCGGGTGGTGAACTTGGTGTGGTCCGCCACCAGCACCACGCGGGAGGCGGCCTGGATGAGGGCGGCGCCCACGGCGGCCTCGCCATCGTGCTGGGTGAGGACCCCGTGCTCGGCGCTGATCGAGTCCGCACCGATGAACACCGTGTGGATGTCGATGGCGGGGAGCACCAGCGAGGTGAGGGGGCCGATCAGTTCGTACGTGCGGGAGCGTGCCACTCCCCCGGTCACCACCACCTGGACCTCCTCGCGCACCGAGAGTTCGTAGGCGATGTTCACCGCGTTGGTGACCACCGTGATCGAGTCGGTATCGAACCGGTTGTCCGAGGCGGCGTGCGCTCCGAGCTCCTGGGCGATCTCCGTGGTGGTGGTCCCCCCGTTCATGGCCACCACGTCACCGGGACGCAGCATGGCCACCGCCGCCTCCGCGATGCGGCGCTTCTCCGCGCCCATCCGCGCGGAGCGGTAGCGCAGCGGGAGCGCGCCCGTGCTGGGCGCGAGCGCCGCTCCACCGTGGGTGCGCACGATGAACTGCTGGTGGGCCAGCTCGTCCAGATCGCGCCGCGCCGTGGCGGGCGAGACGCCGAACTTCCTGACAAGCTCTTCAACCAGAATCGAACCGTTCTCAACGATGAGATCGGCCACGTGGCTCTGGCGTTCGTTTCTGTTCATGGGAACTCCTGCCTGATCATTTCTGATCATAATGGAGTATTATCATCAGTATCATGCAGATGGTACTCGTGATACGAAGGAGTTTCCATGAGCCACACTACCGATGAGATCCACTCGCAGCCCGAGATCTGGCGCGAGGCCGCGGAACTCGCCACCCAGATCGAGCCCCTGTGGGAGCCGGGTGAGTCCCTCGCGATCGTGGGGTGCGGCACCTCCTGGTTCGTGGCACAGGCGATCGCGGCCCTCCGCGAGTCCGTGGGAGAGGGCATCACGGACGCCGTGACCGCCACCGAGTTCTCTGCCTCCCGCACCTATGACCGGGTGATCGCGCTCTCCCGCTCCGGCACCACCACCGAGATAATCGATGTGCTGCGCGCCCTCGAGCCCACCGAGACCCGCACCACGCTCATCACCGCCGTGGGAGACGGCCCCGCCGCCGCCCACGCGGATCGTGAGGTGGTCCTGGACTTCGCGGATGAGACCTCCGTGGTCCAGACCCGCTTCGCCACCAGCGCCCTCACCTTCATGCGCACCCACCTCGAGGACGTGGGCCAGTCGCTCGCGGACTGCACGGAAGCCCTCGAGACCCCCCTCCCCCAGGAATGGGTGGACGCCTCCCAGATCACGTTCCTCGGCACCGGGTGGACCTACGGCCTCGCCCAGGAGGCCGGCCTGAAGCTGCGCGAGGCCGCGCAGTCGTGGACCGAGTCCTACTACGCGATGGAGTACCGCCACGGCCCGATCTCGATCGCCGAGCCGGGCCGGCTCGTGTGGGTGTTCGGCCCCGTGCCCGAGGGCCTGGATGCCCAGGTTGCGGACACAGGCGCCACGCTCGTGACCTCCGAGCTCGATCCGCTCGCCCACCTCGTGATCGCCCAGCGCCTCGCCGTGGCCCGGGCCGAGGCGAACGGGCTCGATCCCGATCAGCCGCGCCACCTCACCCGCTCCGTGATCCTCAGCTAGCGCCATGGAATTCACCGCCGATCCCGCCACCACCAACCCCGCCCCCCTCATCGGGATCGATGTGGGCGGCACCGCCATCAAGTACGGGATCGTGGACGGGCTCGGGCGGATCACGCACACCGGCACCCGCCCCACCCCCACCTCCAGTCCGGAGATCACCGCCGCCCTCACCGAGATCGCCGCCGATCTGGACGCCACGGGGATCGATCCCCGCCTCCCCGCGGGCGTCGCCGTGCCGGGGATCGTGGACGAGGAGCGCGGGATCGGCGTCTGGTCCGCCAACCTCGGCTGGCGGGACGCGCCGCTGGCCGCGGAGTTCTCGAAGGCGCTGGGCCGCGAGGTGGCACTCGGCCACGATGTGCGCTGCGGCGCGATCGCCGAGGCCGAGTACACGGACGCCGGACCAGACCTCTTCTTCGTGGCGATCGGCACCGGCATCTCCGCCGCACTGGTGCTGGGCGGTCGCCACGTGATCACGGGCGGCTGGGCCGGGGAGATCGGCCAGTACCGCGTGGAGCACGAGGGCGAACTCGTGCCGCTGGAGAAGGTGGCCTCCTCCGCCGCCATCGCCCGGACCTACTCACGCATCACCGGCCAAACCGTGGCCGGCGCCAAGGAAGTCTTCGAGGCCCCCGACGCGCGCGAGATCATCGCCGATGCCCTCTCCCACCTCGGCGAGGTGCTCGCCGCCTCCGCCTCCACGCTCGGCCCCGTACCCATCCGGATCGGCGGCGCCGCCGTCCGCTCCGGCGAGGACCTGTTCGGCCCCCTCCGCGCCGAACTCACCCGCCGCCTCCCCGAGCAGGCCATCCCCACGATCACGGCCGCGGAGCTGGGAGCCTCCGCCCAGGTGGTGGGGGCCGCCACGCTGGCCCGCCGCAGGATCCCGGCATGATCTGGACGGTCACCGCCAACCCGGCACTGGACATCACCTACCGCGTGGGCACCTTCCACGTGGGCGGCGTCAGCCGGGTCCGTGACCTCAGCGAACGCGCCGGCGGCAAGGGCCTCAACGTGGCCCGCGTACTGGACGCGCTCGGCCACCCCGTCACCGCCACCGGCTTCCTCGGCGGCTCCGACGGCGAACGGGTCACCTCCCTGCTCGCCGCCGGCAACCCCGGGGTCACCGCCCGCTTCGTCCAGGCGGCTGGTCCCACCCGCCGTTCCGTTGCGATCGTTGACGACGACGCGGCCACGTCCGTGCTGAACGAGCAGGGTCCGCCGCGTTCGGCCTCGGAGTGGGAGGACCTCTTCGGCGTCCTCGCCGAGGTGGGCAAGGCTGACGTGGTGGCGATCTCCGGTTCGCTCCCGCCGGACTCTGATCCGGAGTTGCTGCCTCGGATGGTTCGCTTCCTGAAGGAACGCGGCGCCAGGGTCCTCGTGGACACCTCCGGCCCCGCGCTCCTGACCGCCGCAGACGCCGGCGCGGATCTCCTCAAGCCCAATAACCACGAACTCCTCGAGGCCACCGGCGCGAACGATCTGATGGACGGAGTACGCGAGCTGTTGTGGCGCGGCGCCGGGGTGGTGGCCCTCTCCCTGGGGGAAGACGGGATGCTGGCAGCCGCGCGGACGGACGAGCGCCTGCGCACGGCGCAGGCGCGGCCCCGGCGGACCGTCGTCGGGAATCCGACGGGAGCAGGTGACGCCTCGGTGGCGGCGTGGTGCGCGTGGTTCGCGGAGCGGCCAGATGCGGCGCCTGCGGACCTGGTGGGCGGGGTTGGCGAGGCGGTGGCGCTCTCGGCGGCCGCGGTGGCGAGCCCGGTGGCGGGAGAATTCGATTCGGACGAGTGGGCGGCGCAGCGCGGCCCCGAGGTGGAGGAGAGCACGCATGATTGGTGACATTCGGACACTGGCGGCCGAGGCCGCGGCCGAGGGGCGCGGGCTGGGCGCATTCAACGTGGTGCTGCTCGAGCACGCGGAGGCGTTCGTGGGGGCGGCGGAGGAGGCGGGGCTTCCCGTGGTCCTCCAGGTCTCGCAGAACGCGGTGAAGTACCACGGTCGGCTCGCGCCGCTGGGGCTCGCGGTGATCGAGCTCGCGCGGGGGGCGTCGGTGCCGGTGGTGCCGATGCTGGACCACGCGGAGGACCTGGACCTGTGCCGCGAGGCCGTGGAGCTCGGGTTCCCGTCCATCATGTACGACGGCTCCAAGCTGGATGATGACGCCAACCGCGCGAGCACCGCCGAGATCACGGCGTGGTGCCACGAGCGAGGCGTGGCCGTGGAGGCCGAGCTCGGCGAGGTGGGCGGCAAGGACGGGGTACACGATCCCTCGGCGCGGACCGCGCCTGCGGATGCGGCGCAGTTCGTGGCGGACACGGGGGTTGACCTGCTCGCGGTTGCCGTGGGGTCCTCGCACGCGATGACCAGCCGGGACGCGGTGCTGGACAACGAGCTGATCGCGGCGATCCACGAGGTGGTGCCGGTGCCGCTGGTGCTGCACGGGTCCTCCGGGGTCTCGGATGCCGGTATGCGGGCGGCGATCGGGGCCGGCATCACCAAGGTCAACGTCTCCACGCACCTGAACAAGGTGGCCACTGCCGCCACCCGCGAGTTCCTGGATGCGAACCCGAAGGCCGTGGACCCACGCAAGTACCTGGCGCCGGGCACCACCGCCGCCGCGGGCGAGATGGGCCGGCTGCTCCGCCTCTACGCGGGCCGGTAGGCGCTCCCCGCGCCCTCGCCCTCCGCGCGTCCGCCGCGCCCCCGCGCCCTCTCACCCCTCCCCCACGCCCTCCCCCACGAGGTGCTCGGCGTTCCTCACAGTTGCCCCCGTGATATCACGCCGCATGTGTGAGGAGTTCCGAGCATCTTGATTGGAGGGGGCGGCGCGGACACTGCGTTGCGGGCGTCTCAGGCACGGAGGCCGAACAGCCGCTGCTTCGGGCCGGTGAGGATCTCCGCCTTGCGCAGCTTGGTCTCCAATGGCAAGGCCTTGAACGCTTCGATCCAGGTCCATCGGAGGAACTTCTTCACCATCATCCTCAGCCGATCCTCACGTGTTTTCTCATGCCAGAGTTGGTCCTCAGGAGAGAGCTGGAGATCGTTTGCTCGCCCATACTTGCTGCGGCCATCGAACTCCCAGATGCAGTCCTGCTCCTCCATGTAGCCATCCGCTCGGCCCACGAAACCCTCGTGATCGAAGAACTTCACCTGCAGGCGGCTTGCGGGAGCGCCCAGTTGGTAGAGACGTGCGCGGGAGAGCGACTCTCCCGGGCTCTCGGACAGGCCATCGGCACGTGCCACCACCGCATCCGCGGTACGCCATGCCCACCCCTTCCTCGCAGTCTCCATCTCTGCCTGGAGTTCGTCCAGGGTCGCGAGTTCCGCGCGAAGCACGTGGTCCGCGGCGATCAGCCCGGAGGCGAAACCCTGCGAGCTCGAAAGGTCGATCACGGTGCGCGCCGGCGATGTGACCCAGAGGCCGTTCACCTGAACCACGTCCGGCATCGACTTGGTGGTGTGCACCTGCGCGCCCGATCGAACGTGACCGCCACCCTTCACCCGGAGGCGGAGTTCGTGGGGACGCGTACCCGGACCCCCGAGGTGAGGAATCCCGAGCGCAGCCGCAGCGCTGACGTGGGAGAACACCAGATCTCTCTTCTGGTGTTCGTTGTACTCCCCCATGATCACCACGTGCTGCTGTTCGGCCGTCATCGCCTCCCACGCTCGCGCCGGCACGAACGCGCCCTGATAGACCCGAACCAGTTCACCCGTGAGTTGCCGCCTTCTCAGGCTCTCGGGGTGTTGATCCGAGAGCCCCTCCTGGTCGATTCGTAGTACGTGCATTGGGTGATTGGTTGTGGTCATGCCGAGATGGTGTCTCTTGCCACGCACTCTCCGCAGCAATCGACGGAGACCTGTGGAGAGAGTGCCCCCAAAGCACTCCGTGGACAGTCGCTGCACATCCGGGAGAGATTTCGCTGACCAACCACCATCTCACCGGCTCGCACCGCGCGGCCCCATTCCGTCATGCGCGAATTTCTCACACATGCGCAGTGACATCACTGGGGCATCTGTGAGAAACGCCGAGCATCTCGGCGGGAGGGAGGAGGACTTACTTGGAGTAGTAGTTCGGGGCCTCGGCGGTCATCATCACATCGTGCGGGTGGGATTCCTTCAGGCCCGCGGAGGTGATCCGGATCAACTGGCCCTTCTCCTGCAACTCCGGAACGTTGTGGGCCCCCACGTAGAACATCGACTGGTGCAGCCCGCCGGCGAGCTGGTGGATCACGGCCGAGAGCGGCCCGCGGTAGGCCACCTGGCCCTCGATGCCCTCGGGCACGATCTTGTCATCCGAGGGCACATCGGCCTGGAAGTAGCGGTCCTTGGAGAAGGACTTCTTGCCCCGCGAGCTCATGGCCCCGAGCGAGCCCATCCCGCGGTACTGCTTGTACTGCTTGCCCGCGATGAACACGGTCTCCCCCGGGGACTCCTCGCACCCGGCCAGGAGAGATCCGAGCATCACCGTGTCCGCCCCGGCCACCAGGGCCTTGGCGATGTCACCGGAGTACTGCAGCCCGCCGTCGCCGATGAGGGGGACCCCGGCCGGCTTGCACGCGCGGGCCGCCTCCATGATCGCGGTCACCTGCGGCACCCCGACGCCGGCCACCACACGCGTGGTACAGATGGACCCCGGGCCCACCCCCACCTTCACCGCGTCCACGCCCGCGTCCACCAGCGCCTTGGCGCCGGAGTAGGTGGCGATGTTGCCGCCGATCACCTGCACGTGATCGAACGCCGAGTCCCCCTTGATGCGCTGCACCATTTCCAGCAGCAGGCGGGCCTCCCCGTTGGCGGTGTCCAGCACGAGGACGTCCGCACCCGCCTCCACCAGGGTGGTGGCGCGCTCCCAGGCGTCCCCGAAGAACCCGACCGCAGCTCCAACGAGCAGCCGTCCGTCCCCATCCTTGGACGCGTTCGGGTACTGCTCGGAACGGACGAAGTCCTTCACGGTGATCAGCCCGCGCAGGCGGTCCTCGGAGTCCACGAGCGGGAGGCGCTCGAGCTTGTGCTTGCGCAGGAGCTGGGTGGCCTCCTCGCGGGAGACGTTCTCCGAGCCGACAATCAGCGGCATCGGCGTCATCACATCGCGAACCAGGGTGGAGGGCCACTCGGCCACGGGCGTGAAGCGCAGGTCCCGGTTGGTGCAGATCCCGAGCAGGTGGTCCTGCTCGTCCACCACGGGCAGGCCGGAGACGCGGTACTGGCCGCAGAGCTGATCGAACTCCTCGAGCGTGGCGTCCGGGCCGATCGTGATCGGATCGTTGATCCGGCCGGTCTGGGTGCGCTTGACCAGGTCCACCTGGTAGGCCTGGTCCTCGATGGAGAGGTTGCGGTGCAGGATCCCGATGCCGCCCTGGCGGGCCATGGCGATGGCCATGCGTGACTCGGTGACCGTGTCCATCGCAGCGGAGAGCAGCGGGAGGCGGATCGAGATCTCACGCGTGAGGCGGGCGGTGGTGTCCACCTCGGAGGGGATCACATCCGTTGCGCCGGGGAGGAGGAGGACATCGTCATACGTCAAGCCAATGGGAAGTTCCATCACCCGGCCAGTCTAGCCCGCGCGCATCACGCCCCCGATTTCCGCCCGTCTTCACCCCAAGGGGTGCTTTCCCGCTGGCCAGCACGCCACAGTGTTGCTTTTTCAACGATTCCCGGGTTAGCGTTGAGACGCTGTAATGCAGGCCACAGAGCCGCTGGGACCTGCAGCGAATCCCCTCCGGGACATTCCCTGAGCCAAGTAGCCGCAGCCCTTCCGGCTGTCAGAAGGACACAACGCGTGGCTGAGATTACCCGACTCCCCGGTCCCATCATGGACCTGTGGGAGTGGCAGTACGAGGGACTGTGCCGTGAGGCGGACCCCGAGATCTTCTTCCACCCCGAGGGCGAGCGGGGCGGCACCCGACGACGCCGCGATGAGGCGGCCAAGGTGATCTGCGGGCGGTGCCCGGTCCTGGAGCGCTGCCGCGAGCACGCGCTGGCCGTGCAGGAGCCCTACGGAGTGTGGGGCGGCCTCTCGGAGGATGAGCGTTCGCAGATCATCCAGCAGCGCAAGGCGGAGGCCAAGGCCGCTGCGGAGAAGGCGGGCTGATCGGCCCCACTCCCCCACTGGACAACGAGGAAGGCCCCGGGTGAACCCCGGGGCCTTCCGTCTACTTCACCGAATGGCTACTTCTCGACCACCGCGAGCACGTCGCGAGCGGAGAGGATGAGGTACTCGTTGCCCGAGTACTTCACCTCGGTGCCGCCGTACTTGGAGTAGATGACCACGTCACCCACGGCCACATCCACAGGGATGCGCTGGCCGTTGTCATCCACGCGGCCGGGGCCCACGGCGATGACGGTGCCCTCCTGGGGCTTCTCCTTGGCGGTGTCCGGGATGTACAGACCGGAGGCAGTGGTGGTTTCGGCAGCGAGCGACTGCACCACGATGCGGTCCTCGAGCGGCTTGATGGAGACCGACACGCGGCACTCCCCTTTCGTTTCGAACTGGAATCGGGTGGGAATCTTGGGGCACCGCCGTCGCGGGGGTCGGTGCTGGGGAATCCCGTGCGGACCGGGGCCCGCAACCAGAACCAAATCTATGCCCGGGTTAGCACTCGGTCAAGGCGAGTGCCAGCCGTGTCACCACCTGAGCACGAGCCCACCCGGCATCCCCTGCGAGAATGACACCCATGACGGAAACCGCCGGCCTGCGCCGCCTCCTCACCCCGGAGGGCCAGGCACTGCTGAACTCCCTTCCGCCCTACGATCCGGCCACGGCGCTCCGGCTCAACAAGGAACTGCGCACCACCCACGATCCCGAACTCGTGGCCGCCGCCCTCACCCAGCAGCACCTGCGCCAGCGCGCCGAGTCCAAGCTGGGCGAATTCGCCCGCACCCTCCTCTTCACCGAGGCGGGCCTCCAACAGGCCACCCGCCTGCAGGTGGCCGCCCAGCACGCCCGCCGCTACCGCGATGCGGGCGTCACCCACGTCGCCGACCTCGGCTGCGGCCTCGGCATCGACTCCCTCGCGCTGGCGGCCCTCGGACT
>JAUNRP010000017.1:13989-16046 GCA_030544165.1 bacterium | reverse complement strand
CGGGCGAACCAGAGCGGGTGCCCGAGCGGGCCGGTTGTGGCCGGGGCTACGCGTCCTGGGAGTAGACGAGGACCGAGTAGGGGCCAACGGACACGTTGCCGTGCCAGCCCATGCCGTCGGCGTCGTCCTCGAAAGCCTCCATGTCGAACGACTCGAAGCCGCCGAAGATCGAGGAGTAGAGCGTGGCGTCCGAGTTGAAGCGGAGCTTCCACAGCCCCCCGCCGGGCAGGCCGATGCGGCGATACTCCACCGGTTCGGCGGAGAGGTTGATGACCACCACCACGTCGTCGCCCGCGCCGTGGTCCAGCCAACGGTGGTAGACCAGCATGTTCGAGCCCTCGTCCACGTGGTGCACGTTGAGGCCGCGGCCGGTGAGGCCACGCGTGACGCCGCCGCGGTTGAGGCGCAGGTCGATCAGGTCCGCGTACAGGCGGGCAATGCCGGAGAAGTCCGCGTTGCGCTTCCAGTCCAGCGGCACGTCATCCCGGAACCAGCCACCCTCCAGGAACTCCTGGCCCTGGAAGATCATCGGGATTCCCGGGGATGTCATGACCAGCGCGGCGCCGATCGTGGAGCGCTTCTGGGACGGCCATCCGGTGGAGTTGTCCGGCTCGATCTCCTGGGGCATGCGGGCCCGGCCGTTGGCCACCTCATCGTGGGACTCGGTGTAGATCACCCGCTCCATGGGATCGCCGTAGTGGTGCTCGATGGCGGCCGCGATCGAGGAGACGGAGCGGTGGTTGTCATCGGTGTTGATGAGCTGGGAGCGCACCGGGTGCACGAACGCCGCGTCCCACTGGGCGTGGAAGCCGGCACCGTCCTCATCGTCCGCGGTGATGAGCGGGTTCTTGTGCAGGTCCTCGGCGATCATGATGCGGCCCGGGAACTCCGCGCGCACGGACTCGTTGATCCAGCGCATGAGCGACCAGCCCTCGTGCAGGTAGTTGCCCTGGTGGGAGTACATGTGGGGCACCATGTCCAGGCGCAGGCCGTCCACGTGGTAGTCGCGCATCCACATGAGCGCGTTGTCTCGGATGAAGCGGCGGACCTCCTCGCGGCCGTAGTCGGGGCGGGTGTCGCCCCACGGGGTGGAGGAGCGGTCATCGTTGTAGAAGTAGATGCCGCCCTTGCCGTTCTCGCTCCAGCCGTCGAACTGCCAGAGGTCCAGGTCCGAGGGGCCGAAGTGGTTGTAGACCACGTCCTGGATCACGGCGAGACCGCGGCGGTGGCACTCCTTGACGAAGTTCTTGTACGCGTCCGGCCCGCCGTACGCGCTCTCGACCGCGAAGATGTGCGCGGGGTTGTAGCCCCAGCTCATGTCGCCGGCGAACTCCGCCATGGGCATGACCTCGATCGCGTTGACGCCGAGGTCCACGAGGTGGTCGAGCTTGGCGATCGCGTCGTTGAGGTTGCCCACGTGATCGCCGTCGTCCGTGAACGAGCCGATGTGGAGCTCGTAGATGACGAGTTCGTGGTGGGGTGGGCAGTTGGCGGTCTCGCCCTCCCAGTCGAACGAGGCGTGATCGTAGATCACCCCGTTGCCCACCGAGTTGGTCACCTGCATGGCGTACGGGTCCACCCGGGCGAACGAGTTCTCACCGTTGGTGATCTGGTACTTGTACTCCTGGCCGGGCTCGGCGCCCTCCACGAAGCCGTACCAGTAGCCGTTGCCCTCGTTCTCGAGCATGTTGGCGTCGTTGTGCCACTCGTTGAAGTCACCGAACACCGCGACGGCGTCCGCGTGCGGCGCCCACACCCGGAACGCCACTCCGCCCTCTACCGGGATTGCTCCCATACCGTCGTGGGTGGGGTGGGTTTCGGACACGGTGAACTCCTGTGCTGGTGGGGCATATCCGGCGAGAGCCTAGCGTGACCGGCGGTGGGGAGCATGCCGGGTAGGGCCGGGGAGACGGAGTTCACAGACACCGCAGTGCCCATTGGGGAGACTCGGGCAGACAGAGATCACGGACACCGCAGTGCACGGTGGCACGGCTCGCAAAGACTCCAGTCATCCACGGCTACATGCAGGCACCCTCGCACGGGTGGGATTGTGACCC
>JAUNRP010000017.1:0-13979 GCA_030544165.1 bacterium | reverse complement strand
CGGCGTCCCAGGTGAGGTCGATGTCCGGGTGGATGGGGAGTGCCTCGAGGTCCGGTGAGGCGAGCACGGCATCGATCGCGGCGGCGCTCCCGCCCACGAGGGTGGAGTCGAAGTCGATCTCCGTGGCCACGCACCACGCCCGGTCCGCCGGCCACCAGAGGCTGGGGGACTGGTGGTCACTCCATGTCCCGCCGCCCGGGATCTCGACCTCCTCGAGGGTCACGATGGCCTCCAGATCCGCGAGGTCTCCACGCAGCAGGTGGTACGCCCTCCCCGGTGTCTCGAGCTTGGGGAGGCAGCGCTCCTCCTCGCTCAGGAGTGGGGGGACCGGATCGCTAAACGCCACACCGTCCTCATCGATCCCGAACCGGACCGAGCCTCCGTTGAGCTGCCCCCAGCCCTCCCAGACTGCGAAGTAGGCCTCCTCGGGGGTGCGCGTGAAGGACGCCAGAACCCCCGCGAGGGCCAGCAGATCGGCAACCTCCAGGTGCCCCACCCGCGGCTCGCCGAGGTCCTGCGGCCAGAGCGGGCTGCCATGCGGGTGGGGGCGGCTCGCCCCGATGAGGTGGTGCCACTGCGCGCCGGGGTGGAACTCCCGGCCGGTGACGGCGGCCACCTCCGCCCATCGGTGAAACACAGGAGGGTCGGACTGCTCCTCCACCGGGTGGAACACCCGGGCGTAGGCGGGGAACGCCGCGGGGATCACATTCCGGGCCGCCGCCCCGCCGAACCCCGTCAGGTACTCACGGATCCAGCCTCCGGCCGAAACATCGGCCAGCAGTTCCGCCCTGTCAGTCCACATCTCAGTCCCCCTCAGTCCCACCTCATCGCCCGGGCGGCCAGAATCCCGAGCACCGCGCCCCACGCCGCCAGCACCAGCGCGGAGACCACGTCGAACGATCCCGCCAGTGCCGCTCGCAAGCCATTCCCCAGCGCTCCCGGCGGGAGCCATCCGAGCCAGGACCCCTCCGCCAGGGGGAAGAGCGCGCC
This sequence comes from bacterium, assembly GCA_030544165.1. GTDB lineage: Bacteria > Actinomycetota > Actinomycetes > Actinomycetales > Actinomycetaceae > JAAZBW01. Next base: position 12,989 of record JAUNRP010000017.1, on the reverse strand, counting down.
ACCGGCCGCGAACATCAGGATCCACAGCAGGTTCGCGATCGCGATGATCGCCTGCGCCCGCATGGTCCCGCCCAGCAGCACCGCGAGGCCCACGAAGGCCACCGTCCCCAGCACCACGAACACCGCGAGTGCCCCGAACCCGGCGATCCCCGTGCCCTTCCAGCCGAGGATGAACCCAGCCACCAGCAGGACCACCACCTGGATCACCACCACGGCGGCCACCGCCCCGGCCTTCCCGAGCAGCAGGCCCCGCCCGCCAAGCGGAGTGGTGGAGAGCATCCGCAGCACGCCGTAGCGCCGGTCGAACGCCAGCTGGATCGCCTGCCCAGTGAACGCGGAGGCCGTCAGCGCCATCCCGATCGTCCCCGCCACCGCATCGGACCGTGAGGGCAGGTCCGCCACCTCGAGCGTCACCAGGGCGATGAGGGCCAGCACCGGCAGGATGAAGGAGAGCAGGAGCTGCTCACCGTTCCGCAGGATCGTCTTCAGCTCCCAGCCCGCCTGCGAGGTCACCATCCGCGCGTTCACCGCTCGCCCCCCTTGGCCGTCAGGATTGTTCGCCCCGTTCGCTCCAGGAACACCGCCTCCAGGCTGCGCCGCGTGATCGAGACCCCGGCGCTCCCGAGCCCGTCCTCATCGAGCGCGCGCGTGACGGCACCCAGGAACGCTGCGTCCGAACGGTCGGCAACGGCCCGCACCCCATCGCCGTCGATGGTCACGCCGCCCAGGTGACCACCCACGGAGCGCTCCAGGGCGGACGCAACCCGCGCGCCGTCGTCGGAGGAGACGGTGAGGGAGAAGCCGCGCGTCAGGTCGGCCACGCTGCCCGCCGCCACCACGCGGCCGCCGTCCACGATGACCACGTGATCGGCGAGCTGCTCGGCCTCGTCCAGGTGGTGGGTGGTGAGGACGACGGCGCAGCCCCGCTCGCGCTGGGACCGCAGGAGGGCCCAGGTGTCGCGTCTCGCATGGGGGTCGACGCCGGAACTCGGCTCGTCCAGGAAGGCCAGTTCCGGCACCCCGAGCAGGGCGCAGGCCACCGCCACACGTTGCCTCTCGCCGCCGGAGAGGTGGCGGACGGGGGTCTCGAGGACTCCATCCAGCGCGAGGGCCTCCGTGAGTTCGCCCAGGTCGGCGGGGGTGCGGTAGAGGTGGGCGACGTGGGTGAGGACCTCACGGGCCTTCGGCGCCTGGGGGAGCCCGCCCGCCTGGACCATCACCCCCACCTTCTCCCGGAGGGTGGCGGACTGGGAGGCCGTGGCAGCCACCCGGTCGATGCCGAGCACGGTCACGGAGCCGGAGTCGGCGTCCCGGAGGCCCGCGCAGATCTCCAGGGTGGTGGTCTTGCCCGCGCCGTTGGGGCCGAGCACGGCGGTGATCTCGCCGGGCATGGCGCGAAAGGTGACGCCGTCGGCCGCGCGCACGGGATCACCGCGGCGTACGGCGTACGTCTTGACGAGGTCGGTGACCTCGAGGGCAGGGAGCATGGACCCGAGTCTAGGTGTACTGACCACGGAGGTTGGGCGCGGGCGGCGGGATCTCAGGCTCGCGCGGCGGGCGGTGGTGGGGTGCGGTCGAGGGCTCCGGTGCCGCCGCATGGAGCGAGGGGTGACGCGTCCCACCCCGCCGCCGCGCGCAGGAAGTTGCATCCGAGGTATTTAGAAACGAGAATGTTGCGTATATACCGGAGCGAGGCGTGGAGAGACGGGGTGATGGGATGTCGATGACGATCGCGAGCGATGCAGGAACGCGCGAGCGGATCCTCGATCTCGTCATCCAGCACGGACCCATCACGGCCCGCGCGCTCGCCTCGGAACTCGAACTCACGGCCGCCGCGGTGCGCCGCCACATCCAGGCGCTCGAGCAGGACGAACTCATCATCGAGCACGAGACCCCGGGCCCCCAGGTGCCCCGGCGCGGGCGCCCCGCCCGGCTCTACATCTCCACCGAGGCAGGCCAGGCCCGCCTCACCAACGCCTATTCGGACATCGCCCGCGCCACCATGCAGTTCCTCGAGGACGAGATGGGGGAGGGCGCGGTGGTGGCCTTCGCGGAGAAGCGCTTCGGCGCGTTCTTCGAGCGCTACGAGCCGCGGGTGGCGGCGGCCGGCCCGGAGCCTTCCGCCCGCGTGGCGGCGCTGGCCGATGCGCTCACCGCGGACGGGTATGCTGCCACGGTGCGAAAGGTCGGCAACGGCTTCGCCCTCCAGCTCTGCCAGGGCAACTGCCCGGTGCTGCGGGTGGCGCACGAGTACCCGCAGCTCTGCGCCGCGGAGACCCGCGCGTTCGGGAAGCTGCTCGACCTCCACGTCCAACGACTCGCGACCCTCGCCGATGGCGAGCACGTCTGCACCACGAATATCCCGCTGAACGTCCGCCCCACGAAAGGACAGGAATGACGAGTCCCACGACTCCGGCGCCCCTCACCCAGGAGGAGACCATTGCGTCGATCGGACACTACGCGTACGGGTGGAGTGACCCGGACGTTGCTGGTGCCTCGGCCAAGCGCGGTCTCTCCGAGGCGGTGGTCCGCGACATCTCCGCGCTGAAGGACGAGCCCGAGTGGATGCTGAAGCGCCGCCTGCGCGCTCTCAGCCTGTTCGAGAAGAAGCCCATGCCACAGTGGGGTGCCGATCTCAGTGGGATCGACTTCGAGAACATCAAGTACTTCGTGCGCTCCACCGAGCGCCAGGCCACGAGCTGGGAGGAACTCCCGGAGGACATCAAGGTCACCTACGACCGCCTCGGCATCCCGGAGGCGGAGAAGCAGCGCCTCGTGGCGGGCGTGGCCGCCCAGTACGAGTCCGAGGTGGTCTACCACCAGATCCAGGAGGACCTGGAGAAGCAGGGCGTGGTCTTCCTCGATACGGACACGGCCCTCAAGGAGCACCCGGAGATCTTCCAGGAGTACTTCGGCACCGTGATCCCCTCCGGTGACAACAAGTTCTCGGCCCTGAACACGGCCGTGTGGTCCGGCGGATCGTTCGTGTACGTGCCCAAGGGCGTCCACGTGGAGATCCCGCTCCAGGCCTACTTCCGCATCAACACGGAGAACATGGGCCAGTTCGAGCGCACGCTGATCATCGCGGACGAGGGCTCCTACGTGCACTACGTGGAGGGCTGCACCGCGCCCATCTACAAGTCGGACTCGCTGCACTCCGCCGTGGTGGAGATCATCGTGAAGAAGGACGCCCGCGTCCGCTACACCACCATCCAGAACTGGTCCAACAACGTCTACAACCTGGTGACCAAGCGCGCCACGGTGGAGGCGGGCGGCACCATGGAGTGGATCGATGGCAACATCGGCTCCAAGTACACGATGAAGTACCCGGCCGTGTGGCTGATGGGCGAGCACGCCCGCGGCGAGACCCTCTCGATCGCGTTCGCCGGCGAGGGCCAGCACCAGGACACCGGCTCCAAGATGGTGCACCTGGCGCCCCACACCTCCTCCTCGATCGTCTCGAAGTCGGTGGCCCGCGGCGGTGGCCGCGCCTCCTACCGCGGCCTCGTGCAGGTGATGGAGTCCGCCCCGCACTCCAAGTCCAACGTGCTGTGCGATGCGCTGCTGGTGGACACGATCTCCCGCTCGGACACCTACCCCTACGTGGACGTGCGCGTGGACGATGTGGAGATGGGCCACGAGGCCACCGTCTCCAAGGTCTCCGAGGAGCAGCTGTTCTACCTGATGAGCCGCGGCATGGAGGAGACGGAGGCCATGGCGATGATCGTGCGCGGCTTCGTGGAGCCCATCGCGCGCGAGCTCCCCATGGAGTACGCCCTCGAGCTCAACCGCCTCATCGAACTGCAAATGGAAGGATCCGTCGGCTGATGTCCCTCACCACCGACCACTCGCGCTCCCAGCTCGCCGGGGAGCACACGCACGGGAGCGGCGTCGCGCCCTCCTCCCGCGCCGCCCGTACCCGCTCCTTCGAGGTGGCCGATTTCCCCATGCCCACCGGGGCCGAGGAGGAGTGGCGCTTCAGTCCCGTCTCCGTCCTCGCCCCCGCTCTCGAGGACACCCCCATTCAGGACGACGACGCCGCATACGCCGCGGAATTCTCGCTCGACCTCGCGGGAACTCCCGAACTGGGAAACCTGGCCCCGGGTCAGGCGCCCCGCGGGACCGCGCTCATCCCGGGTGACCGGGGCGCCGTCGTCGCCTCGAAGAACACCGAGAACGCGCTGCACGTGCGGATCCCCGCCGGGACCACCCTGGAGGCGCCCGTCCGGGTGGGCGTGAAGGGGACGGCCGGACGCCGCTCCAACGCCCACTACGTGATCGAGGCGGAGGAGGGATCGAACGCCGTGGTGGTGTTCGAGCACACCGGCTCCGGGATCCACGCCGGCAACATCGAGGCGATCGTGGGGGATGGCGCGAACCTCACCGTGATCTCGCTCCAGCTCTGGGACGACGACGCGCTGCACGTGGGCCAGCACGAGGGCCTCGTGGGCGCGGACGCCACGTACCGCCACATCATGGTGACGCTCGGCGGGAAGGCCGTGCGGCTCACCAACAACGCGAGCTACGCGGGGGAGCGCGGCAGCGCCGAACTCCTCGGCGTGTACTACGTGGATGAGGGCCAGCACCTCGAGCACCAGACGTACATCAACCACACCACGCCGAACTGCGTCTCCCGCGTGACCTACAAGGGCGCCCTGCAGGGCGAGGACGCGCACGCGGTGTGGATCGGTGACGTGCTGATCGGCGCCGAGGCGGAGGGGACCGACACCTACGAGCTCAACCGCAACCTCATCCTCACCGAGGGGGCGCGCGCGGACTCGGTGCCCAACCTCGAGATCGAGACCGGTGAGATCGAGGGTGCGGGCCACGCCTCGGCCACCGGCCGGTTCGATGACGAGCAGCTCTTCTACCTGCAGTCCCGTGGTGTGCCGGAGGACGACGCGCGCAAGCTCGTGGTGCGCGGCTTCTTCCGCGAACTGATCCGCCAGATCGATATCCCCGAGCTCCAGGAGCGCCTCATGGAGCTCATCGAGGAGGAGCTGAAGGGATCCAACCTGTGACCGTGGTGGCAGGCGCGGCCGATCTCGCCCCCGGCGAGGCCGGCGCCTACGTGGTGGACGGGATCCCGATCGTGCTCGTGTGCGACGAGGATGGCGCCTTCCACGCGCTGGATGAGATGTGCACCCACGGTGACATCTCGCTGGCCGACGGGGAGGTGTACGACTGCTCCATCGAGTGCTGGAAGCACGGCAGCCGGTTCGACCTCCTCACCGGCCGCCCGCTCTCGCTCCCGGCCACCCGCCCCGTGAACGTCTACCCCGTGACCACCCGCGGCGAGCAGGTGCTCGTCGACACCACCGCCCCCGTCCCCGCGAACCAGAAGTAAGGAATCACATGTCCACCCTTGAGATCAAGGACCTGCACGTCCAGATCGAGACCGCCGAAGGCCCCAAGCAGATCCTCCGCGGCGTCTCCCTCACCATCAACTCCGGTGAGATCCACGCCGTCATGGGCCCCAACGGCTCCGGCAAGTCCACCCTCGCCTACACGATCGCCGGCCACCCCAAGTACGAGGTCACCGGCGGGCAGATCCTGCTGGACGGCGAGGACGTGCTCGAGATGAGCGTGGACGAGCGCGCCCGCGCGGGCCTCTTCCTCGCCATGCAGTACCCGGTGGAGGTCCCCGGCGTCACCAACACCAACTTCCTGCGCACCGCCAAGACCGCGATCGACGGCCAGGCGCCCGCGCTGCGGACCTGGGTGAAGGACGTCAAGGACGCCATGGAGTCCCTCCGCATGGGCCCCGAGATGGCGCAGCGCGACCTCAACACCGGCTTCTCCGGTGGCGAGAAGAAGCGCAACGAGATCCTCCAGATGAAGCTCCTGAAGCCCCGCTTCGCGGTGCTGGACGAGACCGACTCCGGCCTGGACATCGATGCGCTGCGTGTGGTCTCCGAGGGCGTGAACCAGATCCACGAGGAGACCGGCAACGGCATCCTGCTCATCACGCACTACTCGCGAATCCTGCAGTACATCAAGCCGGACTTCGTCCACGTGTTCGTGGATGGCCGGATCGCCGAGGAGGGTGGCCCCGAGCTCGCCACCGAGCTCGAGTCCGACGGCTACGACCGCTTCCTGGCGCGCGCCTGATGATCACGAGCAGCGGCCGGCCCCGCCCGGACCTCACGTCCGAGGCGGGGCTGGCCGCTGTGCGCTCGGACTTCCCGATCCTGGAGCGGACGGTCCGCGGCAAGCCGCTGGTCTACCTGGACTCGGGGGCCACCTCGCTGCGCCCCGAGCAGGTGGTGGAGGCCGAATCACACTTCTACCGCGAGTACAACGCGGCCGTGCACCGCGGCGCCCACGCCCTCGCGGAGGAGGCCACCGACGCGTACGAGGGCGGCCGCGCCGCCATTGCCCGGTTCGTGGGGGCCTCGTTCGACGAGGTGGTGATCACCCGCAACGCCACCGAGGCCCTCAACCTCGTGGCCTACGCCCACCTGAACTCCACGCTGGACCACCGCGCTGGCGGCTCGGCCGATCCGAGGTTCGTGCTGGCCGAGGGCGACGAGATCGTGGTGACCGAGGCCGAGCACCACGCCAACCTGGTGCCCTGGCAGGAACTCGCCCGGAGAACGGGTGCGCGGCTGAAGTGGCTGGGGCTCACGGACGACGGCCGGATCGACATGGAAACCCTCGACGTGATCGGCGAGAAGACCCGGATCGTGGCCTTCACCCACATCTCCAACGTGACCGGCGCGATCTCGCCCGTGGCGCAGATCGTGCAGGCCGCCCGCGGTGTGGGTGCCACCGTGGTGCTCGACGCCTGCCAGTCCGTGCCCCACATCCCGGTGAATCTCCGGGACCTGGGAGTGGACTTCGCCGCCTTCTCCGCCCACAAGATGTTCGGCCCCACCGGGGTGGGCGCACTGTGGGGGAGGCAGGACCTGCTGGACGCCATGCCGCCCTTCCTCACCGGCGGCTCGATGGTGGAGGTGGTGACCATGGAGTCCGCCACCTTCCTGCCGCCGCCCGCCCGCTTCGAGGCCGGATCCCAGGCCACCGCGCAGGTGGCGGCGTGGGCCGCCGCCGTGGAGTACCTGGAGTGGATCGGCATGGACCAGGTTGCCGCCCACGACCACGCCCTCACCGCGCGCGCCCTCGAGGGGCTCGCACAGGTGGAGGGCATCCGCCTGCTGGGGCCGCCGGACGCGCATGAGCGGATCGGTGCCGTCTCGTTCGTGGTGGACGGCGTCCACCCGCACGATGCCTCCCAGGTGCTCGACAACCTCGGGATCGCCGTGCGCGTGGGCCACCACTGCGCCCAGCCCGTGCACCGGCGCCTCGGCGCACAGTCCTCCGTGCGGGCCTCGTTCGGCCCCTACACCACCCCCGCCGAGGTGGACGCCTTCCTGGAGGGCCTCGCCACCGTCCGCCCCTTCTTCGGAGCCAGCCATGGATAACCTCGAAGCCCTCTACCAGCAGGTCATCATGGACCACGCCCGTGAGCGCCACGGCGTGGGCGCCTTCCCCGAGCCGCACGGGGAGTCCTTCCAGGTCAACCCCACGTGTGGGGACCAGGCCACCGTCCAGGTCCGCCTCATCGACGGCGAGGGCGGCCCCCGCCTCCAGATCGCGTGGGACGGCGTGGGCTGCTCCATCTCGCAGGCCTCCCTCTCCCTCATGCACGACCTCACCGATGGAGGATCCCTCCCGGAGGCCGAGGAACTCGGTGAGACCTTCCGCGAGATGATGGGCTCCCGAGGCGATTTCCCCGAGGAGAAGGCCGACCTGCTGGAGGATGCCTCCGCCCTGATCGGCGTCTCCCGCTATCCTGCCCGCATCAAGTGCGCGCTCCTCGGATGGATGGGCCTGCGGGCCGCCATCGTGGAGGCGATCGCCGCCACCGACCACCCCAACGCACAGGAGGAACAATGACCACCACCGTGGCCGACATCGAGGAGGCCCTGCGCGATGTGATCGATCCCGAGCTCGGGATCAACATCGTGGACCTCGGCCTCCTCTACGGGACAACGCTCGACCAGAACAACGTGGCCGTCCTCGACATGACGCTGACCTCGGCGGCATGCCCGCTGACGGACGTGATCGAGGGACAGGCGCACGCCGTGCTCGAGGGCCTCGTGAACGACGTGCGCATCAACTGGGTGTGGCTGCCGCCGTGGGGTCCGGACAAGATCACCGCTGAGGGCCGGGAGCAGTTGCGAGCACTCGGCTTCAACGTCTAGGGCGCCGGGTGGGACGGCACTCCAGTACTGCACGGCCGAACTACACGCTGCGCCGCACCGTCGCGGCCGTGGGCGTGGTGGCCATCGCCGGGGGCGGAATCGCCCTGTCCATGAACGCGCTCGGAGGCGAGCGGCTCCCCGGGGGAGCGGACGGGCCAACTGAGGCTGCGTCGTCGCCGGAAGGAGCAGAACCGAGCCCCGCGGCTAGCCCCACGCCCCAGCCCACGCCCGAACCCACCCCGGAGCCAGAGCCGGTGGAGTTCACGCTCGTGATGGCGGGGGATGTGCTCACGCACGCCACCGTGAACCGGAACGCCAGCCAGGACGACGGGACCTACGACTTCGCGCCGATGATGGAGCACGTGCGGCCGTACATCGAGAACGCGGACCTGGCGCTCTGCTCGCTCGAGGTGCCGCTCGCACCCCCTGGGACGCAGGTGACGGCCTACCCGGTGTTCGGGGCGCCCACCGAGCTCATCTCCTCGCTCCAGGCGGTGGGCTGGGACGGGTGTGCCACCGCCACCAACCACTCCCTGGACCGCGGGGTGGAGGCCCTCGAGTACACCCTCGAGGTGATGGACGAGGTGGGCATGGGGCGCACGGGCACGGGTCGCACGCTGGAGGAGACCGTCTCCCCGCAGTTCTACGAGGTGGACAAGGACGGTGTGGTGCTCACGGTGGCCCACCTCTCGGCCACCACCTTCCACAACGACTTCGTAGACCCTTCCGGCTACGCGGACTCGCTGCACGCGCTCGAGGCACCGAGAATTGACCAGCTCGCCGAGCAGGCGAAGGCCGATGGTGCGGACATCGTGGTGTTCACGCCCCACTGGGGCCAGGAGTACTGGAAGGAGCCGGACGGGCTGCAGCAGGAGATCGCGGCCACGCTCGCGCGGGGCGGCAATGTGGACGTGGTGCTCGGTGGGCACCCGCATGTGCCCCAGGCGATCGAACTGCTGGACGGCGGCCCGGATGGCGAGGGAATGTGGGTGGCCTACTCGATGGGCAACTTCCTCTCCAACCAGGACGAGAAGTGCTGCAACATCGCCACTGCCACCGGTCTGATGGTGCGCACCGAGATCACCGTGGAGCCGGACGGGGACGCGCGCGTGAGCGGCATCTCCTGGAGCGGGGCCACCGTGGACACGGAGGGCACCCAGCAGCTCTTCCCCATCCAGGCGCTGATCGACGGCGAGACCTGGGAGTCCAACACGCTCGCCCCCACGCGGGTACAGGCCCGCTACGACGACCTGATCGGCCAGATGGGCGCCGAACTCCACAACCCGCTGCCGCCGGAGCCGTCCGACGCCGTGGTGCGGGTGGTTCCGCGCTCCTAGAGCTGGTTGCCCGCCACCTCGAAGGTGTTGCAGGAGGCCACGTTGCCGCCCGAGTAGCCGGTGGCGAACCAGCGCATGCGCTGCTCCGAGGTGCCGTGGCTGAAGGTCTCCGGGATGGCGCGGCCCTGCGTGCGCTCCTGGATGCGGTCATCGCCCACCGCGGCCGCGGCGGTCAGCGCATCGCGGATCTGATCCTCGGTGGGCTCCACCAGGAATGCGTTGCCGGTGTCCGGATCGATCGTGGAGGAGGCGTGGCGCACCCACATGCCGGCCAGGCAGTCGGCCTGGAGCTCCAGGCGCACGGCGCCCGATTCGGGGCCGGTCTGGCGGGTGTTGACCTGGCCCATGAAGCCGAGCTGGTTCTGGATGTGGTGGCCCCACTCGTGGGCCACGATGTACATCTGCGCCAGCGGGGCGTTCTCCGCGCCGAGCTGGCTCTCGAGCTGGCCGAAGAACCCGGTGTCCAGGTAGACGCCCTGATCGGCGGGGCAGTAGAAGGGGCCCACGGCGGAGGTGGCCTGGCCACAGGCCGTGTTGACGGCGCCCTCGAAGACGGTGAAGTCCGGTGCCTGGTAGCGGATGTTGGCCTGCTGGGGCAGCGCCTGGCTCCAGAGCACATCGAGTGACTCGGCGGTGGCCACCATGCGGCACTCGTCATGCTCGTTGGCCGCCTCCGCGGTGGTGCAGTGGCTGAGGTCCTTGCCCGCCTGCTCCTGGGTGGAACCGCCGCCCATGACCCCGGAGAGGTCCATGCCGGTGAACATGTAGATCAGGAGGGCGATGATTCCGCCGATCCCACCCACGGCCGCTCCCGTTCCGGCGCGCGAGGTCTTCACGCGGTTGGGATCGGTCCTGATGCCCTCGTTGAACGTCATTCGTGTGCCTCCTCGGGGATACCGGCTCATCATATTGTGGCGCATGCCCGTGCGCCTGAGATACTGACCGGCGTGCTGACCGTCTCCGACCTCCACATGCGCATCGGCGCCCGCGAACTCATCCGTGGGGCGTCCTTCCGCGTGGACCCCGGGATGCGGATCGGGCTGGTGGGGAGGAACGGCGCCGGCAAGACCACGCTGACCCGCCTGCTCGCCGGCGAGGAGCTCGCGAACGACGCCATGAGCTACACCGGCACCGTGCACCGCAGCGGCACGATCGGCTACCTCCCGCAGGACTCGCGCGCCGGAGACCTTGCGGAGAAGGCACGTGACCGGGTGCTCTCCGCCCGCGGGATCGAGGGCATCCTGCGGCGGATCAAGCGGGCTGAGCGCGAGATGGCCACCACGGAGGGCGCCCGCCTCGCCAAGGCCATGGACCGGCACTCCCGCCTGGACGCGGAGTTCACCGCCCAGGGCGGCTGGGCCGCCGAGTCCGAGGCCGCTCGGATCACCGCCTCGCTCGGGCTCCCAGCGCGCGTCCTGAACCAGCCGCTCGAGACCCTCTCCGGAGGCCAGCGGCGCCGCGTGGAGCTCGCACGGATCCTGTTCTCGGACGCCACCACCCTGCTCTTGGACGAGCCCACCAACCACCTGGACCAGGACTCGCTCGTCTGGCTGCGGGAGCACCTCCGCACCTACTCGGGCGGCCTCGTGGTGATCTCGCACGACGTGGACCTCCTGAAGGCCGTCACCAACAACGTCTTCCACCTGGACGCCAACCGGGCGGAGCTGGACATCTACCACATGGGCTGGGAGAACTACCTGAAGGCCCGGGAGGACGACGAGCGGCGCCGCCGCCGCGAGCGCGCCAACGCGGAGAAGAAGGCCGGGGCCCTCATGGCGCAGGCCGAGAAGATGCGCGCCAAGGCCACCAAGGCCGTGGCGGCGCAGCAGATGATCAAGCGCGCCGAGCGCCTCGTGGGCTCACTGGAAGAGGTGCGCGCCGCGGACAAGGTGGCCCACCTGCGCTTCCCGGACCCCGCCCCGTGCGGCCGGGTGCCCCTCACCGCCGAGGGGCTGTCCAAGTCCTACGGCTCCCTCGAGGTGTTCACGGACGTCTCGCTCGCGATCGACCGCGGCTCCAAGGTGGTGGTGCTCGGCCTCAACGGCGCCGGCAAGACCACCCTGCTGCGGCTCCTCTCTGGCGTGGAGGATTCGGACACCGGCGAGGTGGTCCCCGGGCACGGCCTCAAGCTCGGCTACTACGCCCAGGAGCACGAGAACCTGGACCTCGAGATGACCGTGTACGAGAACCTCCGCCACGCCGCCCCGGACCTGGACGAGACCCGGGTGCGCAGCGTGTTGGGCTCCTTCCTCTTCTCCGGGGAGGATGCGGACAAGCCCGCCCGCGTGCTCTCCGGCGGGGAGAAGACCCGGCTCTCGCTCGCCCTGCTGGTGGTCTCCTCCGCCAACGTCCTGTTGCTGGACGAGCCCACCAACAACCTGGACCCCGCCTCCCGGCAGGAGATCCTGGGGGCGCTCGCCACCTACCAGGGCGCCGTGGTGCTCGTGACCCACGACGACGGCGCCGTGGCGGCCCTGAACCCCGAGCGCGTGCTGCTGCTCCCGGATGGGGACGAGGACATGTGGTCCGAGGAGTACATGGAGCTCGTCTCGCTCGCCTGAGGTCAGTCAGACAACGGATTCAGCAGGGTGCCACTGACGTACTCGCACTCCAAGGACTCGGGCACCGTTGCGAGGACGGAAATCTGCTCCAGGGGGATCTCGCCACCGCTCCCACTCACCTGATCGCCGTCCCCGAAGGTCCTCCCATCGGCGAGCGTGACCGAGTTCCCGTCACTCTGCGCGCCCTCCGGCCAGACCACGAGGCTCTCGCCGAGGAGCCAACACCCGCTGCCGGGGTGGCGGAGCGTGCCCTGGATCTCAGCAGCCGGGACAGTCGCCAACGGCTCCTGGAGTACCACCAACTCCTCCGGTTCAGACGTGCTCCCGGAGCACGCCGTGAGGAGTCCCAGCGGGATCAGTGCGAGAGCGCCGATGGCGCGCATTCTGGACCGCCTCATTGCCGTCCCTCCACGAGCTGCCCCTCCACCAGGCGGTCCTCCAGCTCCTCGTCCGTGGGACCCGACCGCCTGCGCGGCGCACCCACCCCGGCCACCGCCATGGCGAACTCGTCCATGGCCTCCCGGCGCGCCAGGATGACCAGCCCCACCGGGATCGCGGCGGCGAAGAACCACCACTGGAACGCGTAGCTCAGGTGGTTGCCCAGAGATCGCTCCGGCAGGACCGGATCGCCCAGACCCTGCCCGGGTTCCTCGAGCTGCACCACGCCCTGGAGCACCGGCACCCCCTCGAGCTGTGCCTCCAGGCCCGCCGCACCCACCACGTCACCGGCGTTGTAGTTGTAGACCTGCCCCTCGGGGGAGGGGCGGCCGGAGGCGGGTTCGTCGATCCGCAGGCGGCCCTCCACCACCTGCCGCCCGCCCGGGAGCGACGGCACCGGATCGTCCACGTACGCCCAGCCGCGGTTCACCGCCACCGCCACCACT
>JAUNRP010000016.1:12369-16081 GCA_030544165.1 bacterium | reverse complement strand
GGGCCGTCGTAGAAGACGAACTCGCCCTCGCCGTCCGTGCCCGGCTCGCGCTGGTCGATCGAGGCCTGGAAGGTGGAATCCTGCTTCCAGAACGCGAGCACATCGGCTTCCAGCGCGGGCAGGTCCGGGGAGGCGGACAGCTCGCCGTCACGGTGGAGGGGGTACTTCTGGGCCATCGGGGTGGTCTCCTGGCGTGGTCTCGGGTCCGTTCCCGAGGACGACGACGCCCGCTCGCCGTCCGTCTCCGTCCGGCGGTTGGTCCGTGCCGCGGTACCACCTCGGTTGCCGCCGCCCCGGTGGGGGCGATGGCCACTCGTTCGCGCTGTGACGGGCGTACCCGTCCGGTTCTACTGGGCGCGGGCTGGGTGGCCCGTGCCGTTCTTCCGGAGGCTCACCGGTGATTGCCGGGTCAGTGCCTGTGGGATGAAGTGTACGTGCTAGAAGGTTCCGGCGGATACCTGCGCGGTGCGCTCGCGCTGGAGCGCCACATCCTTCGGGTAGACCTTGTAGAACACGAACCAGTAGATGGCGTTCAGCGCGTAGGCGCCGGAGACGAAGATCGCGATCGTGTTCTGGAAGCCCAGGTTGGACTCGGAGATGAAGCCCACCGCGATGGTCATGATGGCCGTGATGATGCCCTGGACCAGCGAGAACAGCATCGCGAAGCCCGTGGCGTTGAGCTGGGTGGGAACCACCGTGGAGACCATGGGCAGCACGCAGGCGGAGAAGCCGATCGGGAACACGAGCCCCACCAGGAAGATGATCACCCAGTAGATGAACGAGGTGCCCCAGTTGAAGAAGAACCCGATGAACGTGATGGCGGAGAAGGCCACCAGGTAGATCTGCATCATCGCGATGCGGCCCCGGTGCCCGAACTTCCGCACCATCAGGTCCGCCGTGAGCCCGCCGAGCACCGAACCGATCACGGAGCCCGCGGAGAAGGCCACGTAGAGGATGGCCGCCACCTGGACGGTGAAGCCGTTGACCTGCACCCAGAAGGTGTTCATGAACGCGAACAGCACCATGGAGGTGACGAGCGGGAGCATGAGGGCCAGCAGGGAGATGGTGGGGATCTTGAAGAGCTTGATGCCGTCCGAGAGCCTGAACACCCCCGAATCCGGGTCATCCGCCACGCTGGACCTGGTGCGCTTGGGCTCCTTCACCCACAGCAGGATCATGATGCCGGAGACGAGCGAGAGGCCGCCCATGGTCCACATGGCGTAGCGCCAGCCCTCGGTCCCGAAGTTGGCGAACTGGCCGATGAGCGGGGTGAGGATCATGCCGGCGCCGGTGCCGATCGCGCGGACCGTGCCGAACGCCTTGCCACGTTCGCCGCGCCCGAAGAGGTCTCCCATGAGGCCGTTGAGGATGGGCTCCGAGGCCACGGTGCCACACACCGCGATCGAGTAGAGGATGAGGAACCACGTGTAGTCCTGGGCGAATCCCGTGGCCACGGTCCACAGGCCCCACACGCCGGTGACGATGAAGAGGATGATCTTCTTGCCGAACCTGTCCGCGAGGATCGCCCAGATGGGACCCAGGATGCCGCGGGCGAACTTGGAGATCGAGGAGATGATGCCGAGTGCGCCGCGGTCGATCCCGAACGCCTCGATGAGGAGCGGGAAGACCGTGTTGACCACGCCGCCCTCGGAGTTGTCGATCGCCTGGGAGGTGCCCAGCGCGGCCACCGCGAGGCTGCGGCCCTTGCGGAGCTCGGGGTCCACGTAGTTCGCATCCGCCTCATCGGCGTCCACGTAGGCAACCCCTGCCGTCTGCGAGGGCGCCACCAGGTCATCCGTACCCGGAACCGCGGTGATGTCCGCGCCAATGAACTCGGGGGTCCCCTCGGGGCGGTTCTCAGTCATGGCTCCCTCTCCGTACCGGGCGGGAGCGTGGCTCCCACCCCGTTTCGCGAACCGCCGGCCCTGCGCACGACGGTGTGCTGTTGGAAGGATTCTGGTCCACGAAAGCGCGGATCAGTGGAGGTTGCCAGAGAAATTGCCCAAGTGGTGACGGGCGGGTGACGGGAGGGTGGCCTCCGGCTCCCGTGCTGCCCCGACTACGCGCCGAACGGGTCCGTGAAGCCCACGTACATGGTCTCCAGGTAGTCCTCGATCCCCTCGGAGCCGCCCTCGTGGCCCATCCCGGAGTGCTTCCATCCGCCGAACGGCGCGGCGGCGTTCGAGATGGTCCCGGAGTTCACCCCGAGCATGCCCACCTCGAGCCTCTCGGTGAGGCGGAGGACCCGGGCCATGCTGCCCGTGTGGACGTAGCCGGCCAGGCCGAACTCGGAGCGGTTGACGCGGCGGACCACCTCGTCCTCATCGGTGAAGGTGGTGATGGGGGCCACCGGCCCGAAGATCTCATTCGTGATGATGGCGGCGTCCGGCTCCACGTTCGTGAGCACGGTGGGGAGGTAGAAGTAGCCGGGGCCCTCTCCGGCCGTGCCTCCCGTGAGGACCTCGGCGCCCGCGGAGACCGCCTCGTCCACCATGCGGGCGACGTCGTCGCGCTGGGTGGCGGAGACGAGCGGACCAACCTGGGTGGCGTCGTCGAGACCATCGCCCACCGTGAGGGAGCCGAGGGCGTCCGCGAAGCGCTGGGAGAACTCCTCGGCCACGGACTCGTGGACGAAGAAGGAGTTGGCCGCGTTGCAGGCCTCCCCCATGTTGCGCATCTTCGTGGCCTGGGCGGCCGCCACCGCCGCATCCAGGTCCGCGTCCTCGAACACGATGAACGGCGCGCAGCCGCCGAGTTCCATCGAGGTGCGCACGAGGTTGTCCGCGCACTCCCGCTGCAGCGCCATCCCCACGGGGGTGGAGCCGGTGAAGGAGAGCTTGCGGAGGCGGCGGTCCTGGATCAGGGGGCCGGTCACGGCCTGGGCGCGCTCGGCGGGAAGGATGTTGACCACGCCGGCGGGCACGCCCACCTCCTCGAGGACGCGGACGAACGCCATCGAGGTGAGCGGCGTGAGCGCGGCAGGCTTGATGATCGAGGTGCAACCGGCGGCCATGGCCGGGGAGACCTTGCGGGTGGCCATCGCGAGCGGGAAGTTCCACGGCGTGATGAAGAGCGCCGGACCCACCGGGCGGCGAACCGTGAGGATGCGGAGGTTGCCCTCCGGTGAGGAGGTGTAGCGCCCGTTGATGCGGGTGGCCTCCTCGGAGAACCAGCGCAGGAACTCCGCCCCGTAGGTGACCTCCACGCGGGCCTCGGCCAGCGGCTTGCCCATCTCGAGGGTCATGAGGGTGGCGAACTCCTCGGTGAGCTCGATGACCCGGTCGAACGCGGCGCGCATGAGGTTGGAGCGGACGCGGGAGGGCGTGGCCGCCCACTCCTCCTGGGCGTTGCTGGCGGCCTCGAGGGCGGCCATGCCGTCCTCCGGCGTGGCCGAGGCGATCGTGGCGAGGACCTCGCCGGTGGCGGGGTTGCGGACCTCGAACGTGGCGCCGTTCGAGGCGTCCCGCCACTCGCCGCCGATGAAGAGCTGGGTGCCTGCGAGATCGAGCGCGCGCTGAACGATCTCGGACCGGGACTGAGCGGACATGTTGACCTCACGTCATTGGGAGTTGGGTGCCACCGAGGCGGGCTCGCCCGGCGATCTGGAGCAATCGTATATCATCCGGCCCGAATGTGGGAGGCCCGGAGCCTTACGGAACCCATCCAACCACCCGGGTGGGCGGCGGTGGTCGGGAACCACCCGTCGTCGGGG
>JAUNRP010000016.1:0-12269 GCA_030544165.1 bacterium | reverse complement strand
ACCCATCCAACCACCCGGGTGGGCGGCGGTGGTCGGGAACCACCCGTCGTCGGGGGGAAGGGTCCCCCGGCGCGCGCCGACGCCGCCGCCGCGGCGAAGGTACCCCCCACCCAGCGCTCCCCAGCCCACGCGCCGCCGCCGCGGCGAAGGCACCCCCACCCCACGCGGGCCGGAGCCGCAGCCGCGCCCCACCCACGCGCCGCCGCCGCCACCCCCACCCCAGGCGCATCGACTGTGCGGGTTGTGCATCGAGTGCGCTACTCCCACGGCCTCAGGACCAGCTCAGTGGATGAATTCAACACACAGTCGATGCGCGAGCGGCGGGGAAGGGAGCCGAACTAGCCTATTGACAGGTTCAGAGTTGAGCCGCAGACTGGCACACACCAGATCGTATATTCTTTCATCTACGATTCTCGACGACGAGAAGGGATGTATCCCGAACATGGATGCCATCACCGCCACGATCGGATCGCGGCCCGGGAAGATCGTGGCCGTCCATCTCTCCTACCGCTCCCGCGCCGAACAGCGCGGACGCGTCCCGGCGAACCCCTCCTACTTCCTGAAGGCCTCCTCCTCCCTGATCGGCTCCGGCGAGGTGGTCCGCCCGGAGGGAACCGAACTCCTGGGCTTCGAGGGCGAGATCGTGGCCGTGATCGGCACCGAGGCCAGGAACGTCTCCCCCGAGGACGGCTGGAAGCACATCGGCTGGATCACCGCCGGCAACGACCTTGGCCTCCATGACATGCGCACCGCGGACAAGGGCTCCAACGTCCGCTCCAAGTCCGGCGATGGATTCTCCGCCGTGGGCCCCGAGTTGATCGAGGCCTCGCGCCTGGCCGAGGACGGCATCCGCGTGCGCACCTGGCTCGATGGCGAGCTGGTCCAGGACGACACCTCCGCCGGCATGCTCTGGCCCATCGGCCTCATGGTGGCGGACCTCTCGCGCTTCATGACCCTCGAGCCGGGCGACCTGATCTACACCGGCGTCCCCACGGGCGCCTCCGTTGCCGAGCCCGGCCAGGTGATCGAGGTGGAGGTTTCTTCCCTCGACGACGAATCGGTCACCTCGGGCCGTCTCGTCACCACCGTTGTGGCTGGTCCTGCGCTCGCCGAATGGGGCGACGCGCCCTACGTGGACGACAAGCAGCGCTCCGACGCCTGGGGCTTCGACGTCACCACCGAGGGGGACTCCGGGGAGGAGGAGCCCGAGTTCGAGCTCACCGAGGAGCTGCGGAACCGACTCATGAACGTCTCGAACGCCACCCTCTCCTCGCTCCTGCGCAAGAAGGGCTACAACGAGGTCTCAATCGACGGCGTGCGCCCCCTCATCCCGGGCTCCCGGATCGTGGGGCGCGCGCGCACGCTGCGCTACCTCCCCTACCGCAAGGACCAGTTCGAGGACCGCGGCAACGGGTACAACGCGCAGAAGCGCGCGATCGACTCCGTGAACGAGGGCGAGATCCTCGTGATGGACGCCCGGAGGGTGGACGATGCCGGAACGCTGGGTGACATCCTGGCGCTGCGCGCCCAGACCCGCGGCTGCGTGGGCGTGATCACCGACGGCTGCGTGCGTGACTACGCCCTCGTGCAGAACCAGGGCATGCCCGTGTGGGCCGCCGGCCCCCACCCCGCCGTGCTCGGCCGCCGCCACATCCCGTGGGACATCGACGTGGACATCCAGTGCGGAGGCGCGCTCGTCCGCCCGGGCGACGTGATCGTGGCCGACGACGACGGCCCCCTCGTGATCCCGCCCCAGCTCGTGGCCGAGCTCGTCTCCGCCGCGGAGCAGCAGGAGGACGAGGAGACCTTCATCGCCCAGATGGTGGGGGCGGGCGAGTCCGTGGACGGGCTCTACCCCCTCGGCAGCGCCTGGCGCGACCGCTACGACCAGTGGGTGGCGGACGGCCGCCCCTCCCCCGCCCAGTAACCAGAGACGAGGAGTTTCGACAATGACAAGCGCCCCCGCAGGCCTCCCCGAGAAGATCCAGCACTACATCGACGGCCAGCTCACCGACTCCGTCTCCGGCGAGTGGTTCGACGTGCTCGAGCCCACCACCAACGAGACCTACATCCAGTGCGCCTCGGGTGACAAGGCGGACGTGGACCTCGCCGTGGCCGCCGCGAAGCGGGCCTTCGATGAGGGTCCGTGGCCGCGGATGCTGCCCCGCGAGCGCGCCCGCATCCTCTACAAGGTGGCCGACGAGGTGGCCGCGATGAACGAGCGGCTCGGTGCGATCGAGTCCTTCGACTCCGGGCTCCCGATCCGCCAGGCCAAGGGCCAGGCAGTGCGCGCCGCCGAGAACTTCCGCTTCTTCGCGGACCTGATCGTGGCGATCGAGGACAACGCGTTTAAGATGCCGGGCCGCCAGATCAACTTCGTCAACCGCAAGCCCAAGGGCGTGGCAGGACTCATCACCCCGTGGAACACCCCGTTCATGCAGGAGTCCTGGAAGCTCGCCCCCGCGATGGCCTCCGGGTGCACCGTGGTCCTCAAGCCCGCCGAGTTCACGCCCGCCTCCGCCCAGTTGTGGACCGAGGTCATGGAGAACGCCGGGGTGCCCAACGGCGTGTTCAACATCGTGCACGGCTTCGGTGAGAGTGCGGGTGACTCGCTCGTGAAGCACGAGGACGTCCGGGTCATCTCCTTCACGGGAGAGACCACCACTGGCCAGACCATCTACCGCAACTGCGCCGCCACCATGAAGACCATGTCCCTCGAGCTCGGCGGCAAGTCCCCCGCCGTGATCTTCGAGGACGCCGACTTCGAGGCCGCGCTCGACTCCACCCTGTTCGGCGTGTTCTCCCTGAACGGCGAGCGCTGCACCGCCTCCTCGCGCCTGTTGGTCCAGCGTTCGATCTACGACAGGTTCGTGGAGGCGTACGTGGAGCGCGCCAACAAGATCAAGGTGGGCCCGCCCTCGGACCCCACCACCGAGCTCGCCGCTCTCGTGCACCCCGAGCACTACAAGAAGGTCATGGAGTACATCGAGATCGGCAAGGGCGAGGCCACCCTCGCCGCCGGCGGTGGCCGCCCGGACGACCTGCCGGAGGGCAACTACGTCCAGCCCACGGTGTTCACCGATGTCCCCCGCACGGCCCGCATCTTCCAGGAGGAGATCTTCGGGCCCGTGGTGGCCATCACCCCGTTCGAGGACGAGGCCGAGGCGCTCGACCTCGCCAACGACGTGAAGTACGGACTGGCCGCCTACGTGTGGACGAACGACATCAAGCGCGCCATCACCTTCTCCCAGGCCATCGAGTCCGGAATGGTCTGGATCAACTCGCACAACGTCCGCGACCTGCGCACGCCCTTCGGCGGCGTGAAGGGCTCGGGCCTCGGCCAGGAGGGCGGCTACCGGTCCCTCGAGGTGTACACCGACCAGCAGGCGATCCACGTGACGCTCGGCGATGTACACACCACCCGCTTCGGTGCCACCGGCTACTCCGAGAACGACCCCGGCCTCGCCGGGCCGGGCGCCTGAAGAAATCCCCACCAAGAGAAACTGACAAAGGAGCCAGAAACATGACCTACACCAACGCTCCGGAGCTGCCGGCACCGGATATCCTCCGCTGCGCCTACATGGAGCTCGTGGTCACGGACCTCGCGGCCTCCCGCGAGTTCTACGTGGACGCCCTCGGGCTCGTGGTGACCCACGAGGACGACGAGGCGATCTACCTGCGGTCCTTCGAGGAGTTCATCCACCACAACCTCGTGCTGCGCAAGGGCGATGAGGCCGCCGTGGCCGTCTTCGGCTTCCGCGTGCGCTCCCAGGAGGACGTGGACAGGGCGGCCGCGTACTACGAGGCGCTCGGCTGCGAGGTCCGCCGCTCCGAGGAGGGGTTCGTGAGGGGCATCCGCAATGCGGTCCGCGTGCAGGACCCGCTCGGATTCCCCTACGAGTTCTTCTTCGAGGTGGACCACGTGGAGCGCCTCGCCTGGCACTACGAGCTCCAGGGCGCCGGTGCGCTCGTGCGCCTCGACCACTTCAACCAGGTCTACCCGGACGTGGTGGAGGGCGCGAAGTACCTGGACGACCTCGGCTTCCGCAAGACCGAGGACATCCAGGACGAGGCCGGCACCGTGTTCGCCGCCTGGTTCGCCCGCAAGCCCACGGTGCACGACACGGCGCTCACCGGCGGCGACGGCCCGCGGATGCACCACGTGGCCTTCGCCACCCACGAGAAGCACAACATCCTCTACATCTGCGACAAGCTCGGTGCGCTGCGCCAGTCGGACAAGATCGAGCGCGGCCCCGGCCGCCACGGCGTCTCGAACGCGTTCTACCTCTACCTGCGCGATCCGGATGGCCACCGCGTGGAGATCTACACCCAGGACTACTACACGGGCGATCCGGACAACCCGCTCGTGACCTGGGACGTGCACGACAACCAGCGCCGTGACTGGTGGGGCAACCCCGTGGTCCCGTCCTGGTACACCGACGCCTCCCGCGTGCTCGATCTCGACGGCAACCTCGTTCCGATCCAGGAGCGCGAGGAGGACTCCGAGATGGCGGTGACCATCGGCGCCGATGGCTTCTCCTACACCCGCAAGGGCGACACCGAAGAGGGCTTCAAGCTCGGAAACCAGGTCTAGTTCACTATCCAACCCCCGTGTGGGGGCTCAACCCGCCCCCACACATCCTCCGGCTTTCGACAAGGGAGCCGAACAACCGAAGGAGAAACATGTCGAAGCGTTTCACCAAGCGCTCTGCTGCGATGTCCCTCGCGGCCATCGCGGCGCTCGCCCTGGCCGCCTGTGGCGGCAACGGCGGCAATGGCGGCACCGAGGGCACCACGCCTGCGGGCGGGACCACCGCCGGTGGGAGCACCGAGGGCGGCGAGGCCCCCGCGCCCAGCGGCGAGTCCGTTGTCCTGAACCTGGCCACCATGGTCCAGACCACCACCCCCCACCACCCGGTCACCATGTGGTTCTTCGATGAGCTCGCCGCCCGCTCGGACGGCCGCCTCACCGTGGACGTGACCAACCCCGAGGAGGTCTGCCCGGGTCCCGAGATCGCCCAGTGCGTGCGTGACGGCCGCGCCGATATCGGCGTGACGATCACCGACTACACCCCGGCGCTCTTCCCCACGCAGACCGTGGTGTCCCTGCCCTTCATGGCCGACAACGCCTCTGCGGTGATGCAGGCCCTGTACGAGATGTACATGGAGAACGAGGACGCCCAGGCCGTGTGGGAGGGCAACGACCTCGAGTTCGTGGGGGCGTGGCCAGTGGGTCGCCTCATCATGGGCAGCCACGAGGAGCTCGACAACATGGGCGATCTCGAGGGCTTCAAGCTCCGCGCGATCGGCCCTTACACCCAGCAGTCCTTCCAGCTCGCCGGCTCCAACATCGTCTCGATCGCCGCGGCGGAGACGTACGAGGGCATCCAGAACCGCCTCGCCGACGGCGTGGCCTGGACCTTCGACGGCCCGGTGGACTACGGCCTGATGGAGCTCCTGCCCTACTGGACGGACCCCGGCTTCGGCCACTACACCGTGTTCTCCATGTGGGTGAACGACGACGTCTACGAGGGCCTGCCGGATGACCTCAAGGCGATCTTCGATGAGGTCCGCGAGGACTTCAACACCGGCGAGGGCATCGTGAAGTTCAACGAGTCCTCCGGCCGCCAGTGCGACGAGCTCCTCGGCAACCCCACCACGGAGAAGTTCGACCGCTGGGAGGAGTCCGACACGCAGGAGTGGAAGGACCTCGTGGGCACCCAGATGATCGACCAGTGGGTGGAGCAGGCCACCACCGACGGTCTCGCGAACGCCGAGCAGTACCTGGCCGACTACCAGGACAAGCTCGCCACCTTCGCGGATGCCCCGGACCTCGTGGAGGACCCGGTCATCGCCTGCGTCGACCGCTACCTCACTGATAAGGGCTGATACTAATCCCCGGGTGTTGGGAGCGTGGCGTCCGCTACGCTCCCTCCACCACACCCCAGCCAGCCGGCCCTGCCGACTGGACCACAGCTAAAGAAGAGCACCCCTCTATGGAACGAATCATCCGTTCATTCACATCCGTACTCGGTGTGATCGCAACGCTCGCCACCGTGGTGATGATGGTCGCG
Organism: bacterium; assembly: GCA_030544165.1. Lineage (GTDB taxonomy): Bacteria > Actinomycetota > Actinomycetes > Actinomycetales > Actinomycetaceae > JAAZBW01. The sequence goes on along the minus strand of JAUNRP010000016.1, from coordinate 6,195 downwards.
ATCTCCACCGACGTCTTCTACCGGCTCTTTTACCAACGGTCGGTCCCCGGCATCCTCGAGATCTCCGAGACCGCCCTGGTGGCGGCCGTGTTCCTCGGGATGGCCTACACGGGCTCCACGAACTCCCACATCCAGCTCGACCTCCTCACCGAGAGACTTCCCGCGAAGGTGCGGCAGGTGGTGGTGACCATCGCCTGGGCCCTCACGGTGGTGTTCTGCGCGTGGGCCACCTACGCCACCACCCTGCGGGCCATGGCCTCCACCCAGGAGAAGGAGATCCGGATGGGTCTGGTCAACTGGCCCATGTACCCCTCGCGCTGGCTGATCGCCATCGGGTTCGCCGCCATGCTCGTGGTGGCCATCTGGAACCTGGTGCGCACGCTGGGCGGCAGGGAGGTCATGGGCTTCACCTCCCCGGAGCAGCTCGCGGATGCGCCCGTGCGCCCCTTCGAGCTCACCGAGGAGGCCGATGAGATCAAGGCCCGGCTCGGCAGCACCCCCGTCACCTCCACGGCCCAGGCGCAGGAGATCGCCGATTCGGCACTCGCCGTGGATGACCGACCGGCACCCGACACCGACCCGGAGGTGACCCGATGAGCAACGGAATGCTCGTGATCGCGATCCTCATCCTGATGCTGTCCCTGATGGCCATCAGGATGCCCATCGCGTTCGCCCTCGGACTCTCCGGCGCGGTCGGAATTGTCCTGCTGCGCTCGTTCGACAACGCCACCGCCACCATGGGCTCCGTGCCCTTCACCCAGGTGGCCAGCTTCTCCCTCACGATCATCCCGATGTTCACGCTGATGGGAATGTTCGCGGTCAAGGCGAGGGTGGCGGAACAGGTCTACCAGGTGGCGGCTTTCGCCTTCCGGAAGTTCCCGGGAGGACTCGGTGTGGCCACCGTCATGGCGTGCGCCGGCTTCGCGGCCGTCTCCGGCTCCTCGATCGGAACCGCCGCCACCATGTCCAAGCTCTCCGTGGGAGAGATGAAGAAGCACGGCTATCCCCTGCCGCTCGCCACCGCCACGGTGGCGGTGGCCGGCACGCTCGGCGTCCTCATCCCGCCCTCGGTGATCCTGGTGCTCTACGCGATCATGACCGGCGAGTCGGTGGGCCAGGTGCTGGCCGCCGGAATCATTCCCGGTATCGCCTCCGCCATCGCGTACTCGATCTACATCATCATCGCCTCCCGCCGCACCAAGAAGCGTGACGTGAGGCTGGCGGAGGAGGCTGCCGCAGAGGCCGAGGCCAGCGGTGAGTCGGTTCTGGCCACCACCCTCGCCCGCGTGGGCGCCGATGGCCGCACCCCCGAGTCGGACATCGCGAGCCACGAGGTGAAGGGCCGCCGGATCCAGGAGGCGAGCGCGGTGGAGAAGCCGGCCGAGCGCCTCCGCGACCTCCCCATGCGCGGCGTGGTGCGCGTGATGATCCTGTTCGTGATCGTGCTGGGCGGCATGTACTCCGGCGTGTTCACCCCCACCGAGTCCGCCGCCATCGGCGCCCTCGTTGCCGGGATCATGCTGATCTCCGAGATGTGGCGTGAGGGCCCGCGGGCCATCTGGAACGCCCTGGTGGACTCCCTGAAGGAGACCGCCGGAACCACCTCGATGGTGTTCTCCATCATCGTGGGATCGGCCATCCTCTCCAGCTTCTTCGTGCTCGCACGGGTGCCGAGGATGCTCGCGGACGGCGTGATCGCATGGGGGCTGAGCCCCACGCTCACCCTCATCATCCTGCTCGCCACGCTCCTGCCGCTCGGCATGATGCTCGAGACCATCTCGATCCTCGTGATCACGGTCCCGCTCATCTACCCGGTGGCGATGGAGTTCGGGTTCTCAGGGGTGTGGCTCGCCATCATCTTCGTCAAGCTCATCGAGATCGGCATGGTGACGCCGCCAGTCGGGATCAACTGCTTCGTGGTGGCGGGAACGGCGAACGTGAAGGTGGACCGCGTGTTCGCCGGCGTGTGGCCGTTCGTGCTCGTGGACCTCGTGGTGATCGCGATCCTGTTCGCGTTCCCGGAGATCGTCCTCTGGCTGCCGGACATGGTGCGCGTCTGACACGGAGAAACACTGGTGGGGCCGGGTGGGAATCTCCCGCCCGGCCCCACGCATGTGCCGCGTCATCACGTGCATAATTGGCTATACCAAATCGAACAGGATTTCCTATGCCAACCAGTAGCCCGCAGAGGGGAACACCGCTCTCCAAGTCCGAGGCCGTGTACCGCGAGCTCCGGGGCCGGATCGTGGCCGGTCGCTACGTGGCGGGCTACCGGATCGTCCTGGACCAGATCGCCCGCGAGATGGGGGTCTCCCCCGTCCCCGTACGCGAGGCCATCCGCCGGCTCGAGGCCGAGCGGCTCGTGACCTTCACGCGGAACGTGGGCGCCGAGGTGGCGAGCATCGATGTGGAGGACTACGCGGACGCGATGGAGACGCTCGCCTACCTCGAGGGCGCGGCCACCTCGCTCGCGGCAGAACACCTGGATGAGCAACTGCTCGGGGATGCGATCGCCACCAACGAGCAGATGCGCTCCCTCATCAACTCCGGTGAGTTCGACTCCCGCCTGTTCACGGACCTCAACACCCGCTTCCACCGCCAGCTCGCCACGCCCTGCCCCAATCACCACATGTTCGAGATCCTCGAGCGCGAGTGGGAGCGGGTGGCGGTCATCCGGCGCGGCGGCCTCTACCGCCTTCCGGGCCGCTCCCGCATCTCGGTGGAGGAGCACGACGGCATCCTGGCCCTCATCACCGGCGGGGCGAGCCGCGAGGAGATCGAGATGGCGGCGCGCAACCACAAGCTCCGCTCCATGAGGGACTTCATCAGGGAGCGGGAGGAGAACCGCGCCCCCCAGCACTGACGGGCACCCAGGAAGGCGCCAGCTCCTCCTACCCCTCCCGGTGGATGAGCGTGCTCGTGGCCTGCGCCACCGGCCGGATGATCATCGAATCGATGTTCATGTGCCGCGGCAGGTTCAGCGTCCACGCGATCGCCTCGGCCACGTCCGCGCCCACCAGCGGCTCGGCCACCCCCGCATAGACGCCCTCCGCCGCCTCCTGCGATCCCAGCCGGTTCAGCGAGAACTCCGGCGTCTTCACCAGACCGGGGGCGATCTCGATCACCCGCACCGGTGTCCCCAGCAGCTCCTGGCGCAGCGTCAGCGGGATCATCCGCTCCGCGTGCTTGGCGGCCACGTAGCCCCCTCCGCCCGGGTAGGTATCGTGCGCCGCGGTGGAGGTCACGAACACCAGGTCACCGCCCTGCTCGGTGAACAGCGGAACAAACGACTTGGTGAGCCGGAGCGTGCCCAGCACGTTCATCTCGTACATCTGCTGCCACCGCTCCACGGAGGCATCCGCGATCCGGTCCACGCCGAGCGCTCCCCCCGCAACGTTCACCAGGGCGCTCACGTGCGGGAAGCGGGAGGTGACGTGGGAGACCAGGGCGGAGACGTCGTCGTCGGACGTGAGGTCCGCGCGCAGGAAGTCGCAGCCGGTCTCCCCCGCGAGCGCCTCCAGCCGCTCCTCGCGGCGGGCGGAGGCGGTCACCGTCCAGCCGGCCCCCACGAGCGCACGGACGGTCTCCTCCCCGATCCCGGTGGAGGCCCCCGTGACGAGGGCATGGCGCGCAGCAGTCTCACTCATGCCTCCATCATGCCGAGCCGCGGGCCTCCCCGCCCGCCGCGCCCCTACGATGGGCTCATGAGATTCGGATTCATCGGCGCGGGCAACATGGCGGGCGCGATCGTGCGCGGGATGGTGGCCGCCGGCTACCCGGCGGACCAGATCACCGTGAGTGATCCGAACGCCGCGGCGGCGCAGAACCTCGCGAACGATCTCGGCGTGAGTGCAGTGCCCACCAACGAGGAGGTGGTGGCGGCCTGTGAGTACGTGGTGCTCGCCGTCAAGCCCCAGGTCCTCGAATCAGTGCTCACGCCGCTCGCGGACGCCGTCTCGGCCCACCGCCCCACGCTGGTCTCCATCGCCGCCGGCCAGCCGCTCTCGCGCCTCGCCTCCTGGCTGCCCGAGGGCACCGCGATCATCCGCGTCATGCCGAACGTGAACGCGCAGATCGGCGCAGGGATGGCGGCCGTGGCGGGGAACGAGCACGCGGGCGCCGAGCAGGTGCAGGCGGTGCTCGAGGCGTTCTCGAGCGTGGGGCGCGCCATCGAGATCCAGGAGAAGGACATGGCCGCGTACTCGGCCGTGGCCGGGGCCGGGCCGGCGCTGACCTACGAGTTCATCGACGCCCTCGCCCGCGGCGCGCTCCGCCACGGCATCCCCAAGGCCCTCGCCGTGGAGATCGCCGCCCAGACCGTGCTGGGCTCGGCCCAGCTCGTGCTGGAGAAGCTCACCGAGGGCACCACCCCGGCCGATCTCACGGACACGGTCACCTCCCCCGGCGGCACCACGATCGCCGGTCTCGTGGCCGCCGAGCAGGCGGGGTTCAGCCCGTCCGTGGTCTCCTTCGTGGACGGCGTGGTCACCCGGGACCGCGAGCTGGGGTCCTGAGGCGCCCCGACGACGGGAGCTGACCCGCCGTCGTCGTCCCGCCTGGGTCCGGGCACCCGGGTCCTAGGTGGCGCGCCAGGTGGGAACCGCGCCGTACGAGGCCCGGTAGTGGTCCAGCAGCTCGAGGCCGGCCGCCGCCTCCTCGTCCACGATCACGGTGGTGCGCGGGTGGTGCTGGAGGATCGTGGCGGGCCACTTCTGGGAGACGCCGCCCTCCACGAGCTGGGCGATCGCCTCCGCCTTCCTGGGCCCCGTGGCCACGAGCACGATCTGCCGGGCCTCCATGATGGTGCCGAGCCCCTGGGTGATGCACTGGGTGGGGACCTGATCAAGGTCACCCTCGAAGAAGCGGGCGTTGGCCTCGCGCGTGGAGGGGGTCAGGGTGCCCACGTGGGTCCGCGAGCCGAGCGAGACGCCGGGCTCGTTGAAGCCGATGTGCCCGTTCTCCCCGATGCCGAGGATCTGGAAGTCCACTCCCCCGGCGTCACGGATGGCCTGGTCGTAGGCGGCGGCCGCACCGTCCAGGTCATCCGTGTGCGGCTGGGGGGTGGTGAGGGACTCGGGCGGGAGATCGAGGTGGTCCGCGATCTCCCGGCGGATCACGGCGCGGTAGCTCTCCGGGTGGCCGTACGGCAGGCCCACGTACTCATCCAGCGTGAAGGCCATACCGTGGGCGAAGGACACCTCCCCCGCCTCGAACCGGCGCCGCAGCGCCCGGTAGATCGGCAGCGGGCTGGACCCGGTGGCGAGTCCGAGGACCGCGGTGGGCTTCTCGGTGAAGAGCCTCACGATCTCCTGGGCCACCAGGTCTCCGGCGTGCTCTGGATCCGGCTGGATGATGATCTCCATGGCGTCGACTGCCACCTCTCTGTAGGACTCCTCGCGCCTCCGCACCTCCCATCCTGCCCCATGGGACGGGTGGAAAAGGATTCGGGGGCCGCGCGCCTCCCGTGGAACAATGGCGGCATGAATTCCACGCCTCCCGGGGCCCCGCGCGCCCTCCCCACCACCCCCGCGACCTACGCCGCCCCGCGAGTCCCGGAGAAGGTGGCGGCGGAGGGCCTGGAGCACCGCTGGAACGAGCTCTGGGAGGAGCGCGGCACCTACGCGTTCGAACGCACCGCCACGCGCGATCAGGTCTACTCGATCGACACCCCGCCCCCCACCGTCTCCGGCTCGCTCCACGTGGGGCACGTGTTCTCCTACACGCACACGGACGTGATCGCCCGCTTCCAGCGCATGCGCGGCAAGAAGGTGTTCTACCCCATGGGCTGGGATGACAACGGCCTACCCACCGAGCGCCGCGTGCAGAACTACTACGGCGTGCGCTGCGATCCCACCCTCCCGTACGTGGAGGGCTACGAGCCCCCGCACGACGGCGGGGACGGCAAGTCCGTCAAGGCCGCCGACCAGCAGCCCATCTCCCGCCGCAACTTCATCGAGCTGTGTGAGCGCCTCACCCAGGAGGACGAGAAGGAGTTCGAGCGGGTCTGGCGCTACGCCGGGCTGTCCGTGGACTGGCGGCAGACCTACCAGACGATCGATCAACACTCCCAGAAGGTGGCCCAGACCGCCTTCCTGCGCAACCTCGCGCGCGGCGAGGCGTACGCGGCGGCCGCCCCCGGCCTCTGGGACGTCACCTTCCAGACGGCGGTGGCGCAGGCGGAGCTCGAGGCCCGCG
>JAUNRP010000015.1:15918-16831 GCA_030544165.1 bacterium | reverse complement strand
AGCGTGCGCGGGAGATCCTCGCCGAGGCGCCGGGCGTGGAGTTGGCCGATGTGCCGACTCCGCTGCAGGCGGCTGGTGCGGATCCCTCGTTCGTGGGCCGTATCCGTGCGGATCAGTCAGTGGAGGAAGGTCACGGGCTCGCGATGTTCGTCTCCAACGACAACCTTCGCAAGGGCGCCGCGCTGAATACGGTGCAGATCGCGGAGATCCTCGTGGAGGAGCTCTCCTAGGGTTTTCCTGCCCCGGGGGGATTCCCGCTCTGTTTGGGGTTTTCTTCTCTAGAGGTCTTCCGCGCGGGCGCTGTAGGGCTGATCCTTGGGTTTGCGGACCGCCACGAGCCCGGCAAGGCCCCAGAGCAAAGTAGCCGCAATGCCTGCGGCGAGGAGGCCCGCGATGAGGGCGGCACCCTCGCTGATGACCACACCAAAGGTCAGGGCCACCACGCACACCATGGTGAGCGCGAGGAGCCCGAGCCCGATTTGAGCGAGCCGATTCCCCACGCTGACGAGCGTGTCCTTCCGCCGGGTGCGGAAGAGGGCGCGGTGCATCGCCACAGGTGAGAGCACGAAGAACACGGAGAGTGCCGCGGAGGAGAAGGCCACCAGGAAGAGCAGCCGGAGTTCGGGGCCGAGTTCCGGGAATCGGTTCTGGAACGGCAGCACCAGGAGGAATCCGCCGAGCATCTGGATGCCGGTCTGGGTGACGCGGAGTTCCTGGACGAGCTCGTTCCAGTTGCGATCCAGCCCCTCGGCAGTGGTCTCGTCCCTCTCGAGGTCCACTGAGTTACTGGAGACGTCCGCTGGCGGCGCCGGGGTGTTCCGTGATTCCTCATCGGTCATGGGTGACCTCCTTGGGGGGCCACACTACGTTCCTGATCGCAAGATGGCGCTCCGGGGCGCATGACCTGAAAATC
>JAUNRP010000015.1:0-15908 GCA_030544165.1 bacterium | reverse complement strand
TGACGCACCCTCACGGAGAAGGGAGGGTAGGGCACGGGGCAGAAAGGAAATGTCTCGGATCACCGGTGAACGATGACCCGAGACATCACACGGTCGGGGTGGCGGGATTTGAACCCACGACCTCTTCGTCCCGAACGAAGCGCGCTACCAAGCTGCGCCACACCCCGTGCGCCTGCCAACTATATCCGAGGTTCAGCCTCGCTCCGAAATCCCACAGGTGCGAAGCGCACCACACTCACCTCGGGCGGGCAGGCCAGCCGGATGGGGGCGTAGGGGGAGGTGCCGAGACCGGCTGAGATGTTGACCCACATGGGTTCCCGGCCGTCGTCGGGAAGAACGGGGGGGACCGGCGCGAAGGGGGGACGGGGCGTGATGGCGAGGCCATCGGGACGCAGCCCGGGCCAGCCCTGGAGTCCGGAGGCGCGCCAGGTGGGGAGGTCGGAGTTGGTGACGAGGGCGCCGTATCCCGGAACGCAGATCTGGCCCCCGTGGGTGTGGCCGAACAGGGCCACATCACAGCCGTCGGCGCGGAACTCGTCCAACGTGCGGAGGTAGGGTGCGTGGCCCACCCCGATGTGGAGGTGGCCGCGGAGGCCGTCATCGGCGGGGAGGGAGTCGAGATCGATGTGGGGATCGTCCACTCCCACAAAGCTGAGCTCCACGCCCTTCACCGTGAGCTGGCCGCGGGCGTTGCGGAGGTCCAACCACCCCCGCCTCCTCAGCGCATCCGCGAACGCCTCGGCAGGCAGTTTCTGCGGCTCGGAACGGTGGGTGGGCGCACTCTTCCGAAAGTACTGGAGGGGATTCTTGAAACTGGGACCCACGTAATCGTTGGAGCCGAACACGAACACCCCGGGGAGGTCCAGGAGCGCGTCCATGTCCCGGAGAACGGCGGGCACGGCTGCAGGGGAGGCGAGGGCATCCCCGGTGAACACCACGAGATCGGGGCGGGTGCGCTCCGCGAGTGAGCGGAGAAACCGGCGCCGCGCCGCGAGGCGGGGGAGCAGGTGCATGTCCGAGAGGTGGAGCACCGTCAGTTCCGCAGGGGCAGGCGAGGGCGTGAGGTCCAGCTCCCGGATGCGATGGCCCCACGCCGCCTGGGCAAGGCTCCATCCGAGCACGCCGGCACCGGCCGCAGTGGCCACCCCGAGGGCCGCCAGCCCGGTGCGCAGCACCGAACCGGCAGGAGATTCAGATGTCACGGAGGCTAGCCGCCGCCCTCGGGCGGGGGCTCCCCACCCTCGGCAGGTGGCGGCTCGGGCGGAGGCTGCTCCGGTGGTGCCTGCTCGGGCGGCGGCGCGGGGGGAGGCGCCGGACGGGGTGCCGGGCCACTCGAGAGGGTGAGCGTGATGGCGGAGTTCTTCACCGCGCGCCCAGAGGGACTCTGGGAGGCCACCGCACCGGACGGGGCGTTCGAGTGGACCCGGTTGTTGGAGATGAGCACGCTGAAGCCGGCCTCCTCCAGGATCTCGCGGGCGTTGTCCGGGGAGCGGCCCACCACGTGGGGCACATCAACCTTCTCGCCCTCGATGGTGACCTGCGTGGGCGCGTCGAATCCCAGCACTTCCTGGCCCTCGAGCGCGGCCTCCGTGTAGGTCCTCCAGGCAGGGGCTGAGAGCAGGCCGCCATACACCTGCTCGTGATACCGGCCGTTGATGGTGGAGTAGAACATCGAGACATCACCCTCGGAGTGACCCGTCCACACGGCGGAGGCCAACTGGGGGGTGTATCCGATGAACCACGCGTGGTAGTCCAGGTTTGCGGTGCCGGTCTTGCCGGCGGCCGGACGGCCCGGGATGGCTGCGCGGAAACCGGTGCCACCCTGGTGCAGAACGGGCTGGAGGGCGTGGGTGACGCCCCGCGCCACCTCTTCCGGAATGGCGCGGGTGCACTCGCTCGGCGGGATGGTGAACTCTTCGCCCTCACGGTTGGAGATCCCGGTGATGGCCACCGGATCGCACCGCACACCGCCCGCGGCGAGCGTTGCGAACGCGGTGGCCATGGAGAGGGGGGTGTTGGAGTTGGTGCCGAGAACTGCCGCCGGATTGACGGCGAGTGGCCGTCCGTTCCCGTTCTCAACGCCCATCGCGGCGGCAACACCCGTGACACCACACATGTCCATCTGGTTGGCCATCCACACGAAGGGAAGGTTGATGGAGCGCTTGGTGGCCTCCATGACCGTGATGTCCTGGGGGCGCCACGTACCCTCGATGTTCCGCACCTCGTAGTCAGCGCGGTAGTCCGGATCGCAGGAGATGTTCCAGGTGTCGCGCGGGTAGAAGTCGATCTGCGCGGGCACCTTCTGCTCGAGCGCGTGGTTGGTGCGCAGCCACTCGATGAGGGTGAAGACCTTGAAGGTGGATCCGGTCTGGAAGCCCGCGCCGCCCTCGTGCGAGTGGCCCACGTTGAAGTTCACCTGCGTCTGCTCGGGATCCTCCTCGGTGGGATTGTTGCCGAAGTTGGTGTTCTGCACCATGGCCTGGATGCGGCCCGTACCCGGCTCCACCGAGGCGAGTGCCATGTTGACCCCCGAGGGATCGTTCACCGGCACCTGCTCCACGATGGCGTCGAACGCGAGCTGTTGGCGGTGGGGATCCAGCGTGGTGGAGATCTGGAGGCCGCCGTGGAGGAGAGCGGTCTGGCGCGCCGCATCCCCGCTGCCCAGGAAGGCATCGTAGGCCGGGTTGTTGTAGAGCTCCTGGACCACGTAGCGGCAGAAGTACGCAGAGATCCCCGCAACGTCGCAGCCTGCCCGGGTGGGACGTTGGTTGAGGATCAGGGTCTCGATCGGGATCGCCCACGCCTCGTCGTACTGGGCCTGATCGATGTACCCGCGCAGGAGCATGGCGTCCAGCACGAGGCGCTGGCGTGCCTTCGTCCCGTCCGGGTTCCGCAGGGGGTCGAAGTTGTTGGGGGACTGCGGGATGCCGGCCAGCATGGAGGCCTCGGCGATGCTGAGCTCGTTGGCCGAGTGCCCGAAGTACCGCTGGGACGCCGCCTCCACGCCGTAGACCGAGGAGCCGAACTGCGAGAGGTTGAGGTAGCCCTCGAGGATCTGCGCCTTGGTGTACCGCTTCTCAAGCTGGATGGCGTAGCGCGCCTCCTGCAGCTTGCGCCCATAGGACTGCGCCGTGGCGCTGTCGTAGAGTTCCTGGGCCCCGGCCGGATCCGTCAGCTCGAGCTGGCTGGCCTTCTCCACGAACACGTTCTTCACGTACTGCTGGGTGAGTGTGGAGGCGCCCTCCGTGTCACCACCCTGCACGTTGTTCACCATGGCGCGGGCCATGCCCTCGAGGTCCACGCCGTTGTGCTCGTAGAAGCGGTGGTCCTCGATCGCCACGATGGCGTCCTGGATGTTCTGGGAGATCTGCGTGATGGGGACGTTGATCCGGTTCTGGTACCAGAAGTTCGCCATCACCGAGCCATCCGCGTAGTAGATGGTGGAGATCTCCGAGGGGCGCGTGGGGTTCAGGTCCGAGGGGAGGTCATCGAACAGGCTCATCGCGGAGTTGGTGGTGGTCCCGGCCGCGGTGGCGAGCGGGACCGCGAGGCCGGCGAGCAGGACGCCGCCCACACCCGCCGCCAGGAAGAAGGCGAGCAGCATCGCGAGGACCTGCGGTAGGCGCAGGACCCTGCTGGAACGAGTGACTGCCATGCCCCCAAGAGTACGTGTACCCGCAGACAGATTGAAGGAGGGGCACCACGAGGGAGTGGTCACATGTGGCCGAGGTCCCGGATTCAACCGTTGTTGGGTTCTTTGCCCCCGAAGAGGGCCGGGGAATCGCAACCGGCAATTGCATTCCTGCCCAAAGTGTGACTAAAGTCAAAGAAAGCTCAAGCACGGAGGATCCACATGAGCGTCAACGATGACCAAACGTGGGCAGCCCGGGCGGCATGTGCCAGTGCGCCACCGGACTCGCTGTTCGTCCGCGGTGCCGCCCAGAGGGATGCCCGTGTCCGCTGCTTCGCGTGCCCGGTACGCATGGAGTGCCTCGCCGATGCCCTCGAGTCGAGGACCACGTTCGGGGTGTGGGGCGGGCTGACCGAACGCGAGCGCCGCGCGCTCCTGCGCCAGTACCCCAATGTGCAGGACTGGGACTCGTGGCTGGGAAGTGACGATGTCACCGCCGTGGAACTCCGCAGCCCCGTGGCCCCGCGCATCATCACCCGCCTCCGCCAGAGCCAGGCCACACTCCGCACCGTCTGACGCCGCCTCGCCCACACCGCCGTGGGCCTCCTAGGATTGCGTCATGACCAAGTGGGAATACGCGACCGTGCCTCTGCTCATCCATGCCACCAAGGCCATCCTCGATCAGTGGGGATCCGATGGCTGGGAGCTCGTCCAGGTGGTCCCCGGCCCCGAGGGCTCGTCCAACCTGGTGGCCTACATGAAGCGGGAAATCGCGTGAGTGCCTCCGGGCGCCTCGCGGAACTCGGGATCGAACTGCCGCCCGTGGCCACTCCGGTGGCCGCCTACATCCCGGCCATCCGGCACGGGGGCACGGTGGTGACCTCCGGCCAGCTTCCCGTGGTGAACGGCGAGCCCACCATCACCGGTGTGGTGGGTGACGGGGTCAGCGTGGAGTCCGCCACGGACGCCGCCCGTACCGCCTGCCTCAACGCCCTGGCCGCCGCCGCCGATGCCGCGGGAGGACTGGACCAGATCGAGCGCATCCTCAAGCTGGTCGTCTACGTCGCCTCCGCCCCCGGCTTCACGGGCCAGCCCGCCGTTGCCAACGGCGCCTCCCACCTCCTGGGGGAGGTCTTCGGTGAGGCGGGCACCCACGTACGCTCCGCCGTCGGGGTGGCAGCACTCCCGCTGGGAGTGCCGGTCGAGCTGGAACTGACGCTCGCCGTCGTCGGGGAAGAGTAGTACGTACGGCGACGGCGCCGCCCGGGTTGACCCGTAACGGCGCCGTTCGCTGGGGGTTTCTCAGCGGGCCCGACGGCGGAGGCGGTCCACGTCGAGGAGGTGGACGCCCCTGCCCTCGAGGCGGATCCAGCCGCGGGAGACGAACTCGGCGAGGGACTTGTTGACGGTCTCGCGGGAGGCGCCCACCAGTTGGGCGAGTTCCTCCTGGGTGAGGTCGTGGGGGACGTGGACGGTGCCGTCCTCGCCGCCGGTGCCGAAGCGGTCCGCGAGATCGAGGAGGGCCTTGGCCACGCGGCCGGGCACATCGGAGAAGACCAGGTCAGCGAGCTGCACGTTGGTGCGGCGCAGGCGCTGGGCGAGGGCCTTGAGCATGTGCTTGGCGAGCTCCGGGCGGGAATCGATGAAGTCCATCACCGCGTTGTGGTCCAGTTGGAGCATCGTGGTGGGGGCCACCGCGGTGGCGGTGGTGGAGCGGGGGCCCGGATCGAAGAGCGTCAGCTCACCGATCATCTCCCCGGGACCGAGCACGGCGATCAGGTTCTCGCGGCCGTCCGGGGCGGTGTGGCCGAGCTTGACCTTGCCGTCCACCAGGAGGAAGAGGCGGTCACCGGCGTCCCCCTCGGAGAAGAGCTTCTCACCCTTGCGGAAGGTGACCTCGGAGGTCATCGAGGAGAGCTGCTGCTGGTCCTCCTCGCTCAGGGCCTCGAACAGCGGCACTGTTGCGATCAGGTTCTCGTCCACGTGACTCCCATCGTCTATTTCCTTGATTCTCCTCCCATACTGCCACTTGCTGTGATCTGGGGCACGGCTTAGTGCACAGGTGTCGCGGGACGGCGCGCCTAGGCTGGTGGGGTGGCACGGGAGAGCAGGGCATCGAAGTCCGCCAGGGCGGAGGCGATCAACGCCGGCCTGGCGCTCGAGTACCCGGACGCCCACTGCGAGCTGGACTTCCGGAACCCGTTCGAACTGCTGGTGGCCACGGTGCTCTCCGCCCAGACCACCGATGCGGCGGTGAACAAGGTGACGCCGGAACTGTTCGCACGGTTCGGTTCCCCCGAGCTGCTCGCGGCGGCCCCGGCGGCGGACGTGGAGTTCGTGCTGCGCTCGATCGGGCTGTTCCGCTCCAAGGCGCGCAACATCATTGCGCTCTCCGCACGGCTGCTCGCGGAGTACGGCGGTGAGGTCCCGGCTCGCCTGGAGGATCTGGTGACGCTACCGGGGGTGGGGCGGAAGACGGCGAACGTGGTGCTGGGCAACGCGTTCGGGATCCCGGGGATCACGGTGGACACGCACGTTGGCCGGCTCTCGCGGCGGATGGGGTTCACGCGTCTGGAGGATCCGGTGAAGGTGGAGGCAGAGCTCGGACGCCTCCTGCCCCCGGAGGAGTGGACCATGTTCTGCCACCGCATGATCTTCCACGGGCGGCGGTGTTGCACGGCCCGGAAACCCGAGTGCGGGCGGTGTCCGGTTCTGGAGTTGTGTCCGCGCCGCGGAGTGTGAAGAGGCACGCTGATTGAGGTCAGCAAATTACTACTACAAGAGCCGGATTTCCAATATGGTTGAACGGCTGGGGGGCGACTGGGTTCGGTGTTGAGCCATCGCAGTGGTACACCCTGGGGAGAGTGACATGGCCGCTTCGGCAATGAAGGCGACGTTTGGAGTTCGTTCAACTGCGGCGGTTGCCGCGTGTGTGATTGCGTGGGGAGGCGCGGTGGCGCTCGCGCCGGTCGCCAGCGCAGCGCCGGAGGGTGCCGCGGAGGAGGTGACCTCCGAGAGCGTGGAAGCCGTGCCGCCCGTGATGGAGGGTGTGCCGCCTGAAGGCGCGGCTGAGGCGCCGTCACCCCAGGACACGGAGCCGGCCGAGAGCGCGCCTGCCGAGGTATCGCCCGCCGATGAGGCGAGCGAGGTGCCCACGAGCGAGGTCCTGCCCGATGTCACGGTGCGTGAGGGCACAGATGACGTTGCCGAAGGTGACGATCAGCCGTCCTCCGCCCGCGCGGCCGCTGTGGCTCCGGCCGCGGCACCGGTCAACAGTGAGTGGGTGACGGTGGAGCTCTCCCAGGAGACCGGTCTGCCAACCCATCTCGATGCGGCCTCCGGCCCAGGTTTCGATGTGAGTGTGGACGATGAGATCATCCGCACCAACGATGTCATCAGTTACACGATCGAGGTCGCGCTTCGCGCGGGCACTCCCGAGGGGACCACGATCGAGAATCCGGTGCTGACGATCGCCCTGCCGCAGGGGCAGCAGTTCGTGGACCTCGTTGACGGACGCCCCACCTTCCGGGATACCAAGGGGAACTACAACGTCCAGGTCCCGGCCTTCTGCAAGCCCGGTTCCACCCTGACCTACTCCTCCGGCACCACCATGCCGAACCCGGTCCTGACTGGGGACTTCTATGCCACATTGACGAACCTGCCCACGCAGACGCTCGCCTGCATCGTGGACCCCGTGTCAGTGGGGAACACCCGCTCGATCACGGTGCACGCCTCCGTGCGCCCCGAGGTGCCCCACGGGACTGAGTGGAACGATGTGAGGGCTTCGGCTTCCGGAGACAACCTCGAACTCGTGACCTCGAATCCGGTGGCGCAGACAGTGTCCGCTGCCACCAAGTGGGACCTCTCCATCAACGGCTCGCAGGTCATGCCAACGCGGGAGAACACGGACTTCGTCAAGCAGAACGGGGTCGAGAGCTGCGTCCAGACGTTCGGTGCGGGAACCGGCGACTGGTCGGGCGATCCAACCGGCCTCGCTCAGCAACAGTGCTTCGTGGGCGGGTACAGCGTGACCCTGAGCCAGCCGAGTGGCGGCTATGGAGGCGTACCCATGCAGGATGGGAGCTTCACCTACACCTTCGATGTCTCACCCGAGACGATCTGGTCGGGTCCGGCCTTCGAGAACGGCGAGCCGACTGGGTTGACCATCTTTGAGACGGTCAAAGCCCACAATGACGCCAACCCAGACGACCAGATCATCCTGCCGGGGGGCGTTCCCACCTCGGCCGCCGGAGGCCACGGGTGGGTCTACCAGTCAGCCGGTACCCACCTCTCAAATACGAATGCTACGGTCTCCAATTCCGTTCGGAACTCCGGGACCACCACACTGACGAAATACGACGGCAACAAGGCAACGTTCACCGTCACCGGGGCCGACACCACTGCATACACCGTTCCCACGTACTCTGCCGAGCCCGCGAACTTCGTGCTCTGGCCCGAGCGCGGCTATGTCTACGCCCAGCGCGTGTTCATTCACATTCCCGTCGGGGTGCTCTCGGAGAAATTCGAGTTCTTCGATGCCATCGACCGGGGCGGGGTGGATGGCGCAATCCAGACGCACGCCTTCATCGACCTCCCCCAGTCCAGTCTCACGTTCGAGACTGTCGCCGGTGCGGAGTACCCCACGAACCAGTACTCCGATGTGGACGGGGAGTTCAACAACTACCGCAACATGGGCTTTGGGCTCGTCAATCGCATCCTGGTTGCCAACCAGTGGATGAGCCCGGTCCCCGTGGGGGATGTGCCGGAAACACCACTGGTGGTGGAGGGGCCCTCCACGGCCACCAGCCCCCAGCGGTACTGGCCCGGTAATCCGGGTGCCTATGGCCCCACGGGAGAGGCGGCGATCTACAAGGGGGACGGCGTCGCCGTCCCGGGGGAGTTCGTCATCAACGGCATCATGCACGAGGGCCGGAGCTGGGATGGTGGAGGGACCCTCACGTGTACCGCCTTTGACAACTCCAAGGTCGTCATCGATCCGGTGGGCACGCGCGGAGTGCCCACCAATCCGAGCCCGCGCCAACAGGTGATGGAGTCCGGCCCGCTGAAGTACCCGACCTTCTCCGACGTGCGGACCGACGGGGGCGGCGCGACGTGGATCTACGGATCCATGTACCAGTATCGATCGGCCACCAAGGAGGCCGCCTCCAGCCCTCGCGACGCCGTGAACCAGTACGGCATGGGGGATCGCTACTCCGACTTCTCGGTCCGGTACGGCGTGGGTGCTGTTGATGACACCGGGTGTGTCCAGCCGATCGCCTGGTACTCCGCCGAGCAGGTCAACAGCGGCGTGGATGGCGTCACATGGGAGACCATCAACAAGGTTGAGGTGTACCTGGAGACCTTCGGCGGAGGCAACGTCCAGGAATTCCGAACCCTGGTGGCGGTCGGGATGCGGACGCTGGACAACGACCCCGGCACGATCATTCCTACTCACACCAACTACTCGCAGGAATGGTTCTCTCCGCGCCACAACGCGGCCTCGCAGACGGTCGAAGGAGTGCGTGCGGGAGTTTACCTGGCCAGCGGAGTCCAGTGGGACCAGACCACGGGCTACGATGCCGAGGTCAACAACTCCGGCGGCGATCTGCCGTTCCGCCTGGGGGACCGCCTGACGGCCGTGGACATCCTGGGCCGAGTGGTGAGCTCCGTGGAGACGGACACCGATTCTGACGCCTTCGTGCGGACCGACCTGTGGACCCCGAACTTCTCGCAGAACACCGCCACCCAGCCGAGATCGCTCGGGGATATCGCCTCCGAGTACGAGAACCTGGGCAACGTTCCGCTCTATGGGCCGGGCGACGCCTTCCGGCTCCGCCTGCAACCACTCCTCGATGGCCATCCGATGCCGCCGGCTGGCAGCACTGTCAACGTGTTGCTCGAGACCTGCATCCCTGCCTCGCTGGCACGGACCGGGGCCCCTGCCTTCACAGCGGTCAACGGTGGCACCGCCACGGGCTCCTCCACGTGGATCGGCGCGGACCCGAGCTATCCCTACGGTGACCCGCAACTTCGGTGTGCGCCGGGTGAGGAGTATCTCGCTCTCTACTGGCCCGGTAGGGATGTTGCGGATCCGCTTCCGATGATTCATTTGCCGGTCGCGGTCAAGGAGACCGCAATGAACGGGATCATCACCACGCAGTCGGTGATGAGCGTGTGGTCGGGATCCACCGCCACCGGTACAAACCTGGATCCATCGCTGTTCACACAACGTGCTGACCGCTCACGGGCAGAGATCCAGGCACCGAACGGTTTCCGGGTTGCGAAGTTCACCCCGAACACCCAGGTGTTCGTCGACGAGATCGGCAACGTCTCCACTCCGACGATCACGTGGAACATCGAGGCGAGAAACATCAACTCGGGCAACACCATCAGCCGGGTGGATGTCATCGACTATCTCCCTGAGAGCGGAGTCAACGGATCGAGCTACGCAGGCGGCCGGAAGTTCATCTCGACCCGCGTCACCAGCGGCGAAGGAGTGGACCTCTACGTCACCAGGGCGACTCTGGGCTCCCTGACCATCGGGCAGTGGTCCGATCCGATCAACCCCGCGAACCAGCCGGGCGGCTCCACCGTGTGGTGCACGCTCGACGGCTCGGACACCTATCCCGCTGGAGGGGACACGGCTGCATGCCCTGCTACCCCGGATGAGGTCACCGGAGTGAGGGCACTCCACCCAGGAGCGCTCCCGAACGGCGACCTGTTCTCCTTCGAGATCCTCCAGAGTGCCGAAGGGCGTGCCAACGGGGACGTGATGGTCAACGAGGTCACGATGCGTGCATCCGGTATCGACCTCCCCGTGTTCTCCCGCTCCAACGCGGTCTGGGACGGCCGCGATGTACCCCCCAACCCGGGCGCGATCTCGGGCAACGTCTGGGACGACTTTGACCGGGACGGAATCTGGGATGAGGGAGAACCGCCCCTGAGGGGGGTCGAGGTCACGCTGCGTGGGACGCCCAACTGGTGTGACGCCAAGATGGAGGCCTTCCTGGCGGGGGATGACCCCGATACGATCCAGTGCGCACCCATCGAGAGGACGGTTCTCACCGACGAGAACGGCTTCTACCGCTTCACGGAGGTCCACCTCGGTGTGCCCACGGAGACGATCATTGACGACAACGGTGAGGAGCAGCCAAACCTCTACGGCCCGCGTACCCCCTACACGATCACCTTCACCACGCCGGACGGATACGACCCGACCGTCCCCGGTCGGTCCCTTGCCCCCACCACGCAGGTGGAGCTGAATGCGGACAACCAGTTCGTCACCGGGATCGACGCGGGTTACATCAAGCCGGCAACCCTGGCCGTGGAGAAGGCGGTGGTGGATGCCGCCACGGGTGTTGCCCCGGTGGCGACCACCGCTGGTGACGTGCTCACCTACACGGTGACAGCCACCAACACCTCGGAGCGCCCGTTCGTCACCGCGGAGCCTGCCGTGCTCATCGATGACCTCAGCGGAGTGCTGAGCGGCGCCACCCTCGAGGGTGACCCGACCGCGACGGCCGGCTCGGCCGCCATCGTGGGGAACCTCCTCGTGTGGGAGGGCACCCTCGAGTCCGAGGCGAGCGCCACCATCACCTATCAGGTGAGGGTCACGGCCACCACGGCAACCTCGCTGGTGAACACCGCGTTCGTCACCACGGATCCGGTGGACGAGGACACGGGCCTGCCGACCGATCCGGAGACGGGAACCGTGCCCTCCACGCCGGACGAGTGTGAGGCAACAACCTGCGCGACCACCACGACGCCGATCGGGGCACTCGCCATCACCAAGGAGGCATCTCCGGCTGGTGAGGTGGCGGTGGGGACTCCCATCACCTACACGGTGAGGATCACCAACGAGTCGGAGGCGTCCTACACAGATGCCCGCCCCGCCACGTTTGTCGACGACCTGACCGATGTCCTCGACGTTGCCGCGGTGGATCCGGGTTCGGTGACGGCGACCGCGGGACACGCCGAGTTCGTGGGCTCTGCCCTCGTCTGGTACGGGCCGCTCGATCCTGGCGCATCTGCCACGGTCACGTACTCGGTGACCGCCACCAGCGCCGGAACCGCGACCAACGTCGCCTTCGTGACGCCGCCGGGTCAGATCGATCCCGACGGGCCGGGCGGTACCCCGCCGTCGCTTCCGGAGGATCCGGGGACGGGTGATCCGGTGACGCCGCCCGCCGAGTGTGTGGCACCCACATGTGCCACCACGACGACGCCGGTGACGGACCCAGCTCTTCCTGCCTTCTCGGTGGAGAAGACCGCGTCTGCGGACTCCGTTGAGGTGGGTGAGGAGCTCACCTACACGGTGACGGTTGCGAACACCACGGACATCGCCGCTGGTGTGGTTGTGGTGGTGGATGACATGGGCGATGTCCTCGACAACGCCGTGCTGGTTGGTGCGCCGTCCGCGTCCGCGGGTTCCGTGGATGTGGTGGGCGACCAGGTGGTGTGGTCGGGTTCGCTGGGCGGGTCTGAGTCGGTGACGATCACCTACACGGTGCGTGCCACCTCGGCGGGTTCTGCGGTGAACACGGCGTTCGTCGCGCCTCCGGGGACCACGCCCGACCCGGAGACGGGTGAGCCGGTGGATCCGGAAACGGGCGAGCCGGTGACCCCACCCGCCGAGTGTGTGGCACCGGGTTGCGCGACCACCACGACGCCGGTGGTTCCTGTTCCCGTGCCGGGCGAGCCCACCCTCGTGGTGGAGAAGTCCGTGTCTGCGGCCTCGGTGGAGGTGGGTGAGGAACTCACGTACACGGTCACGGTCACCAATACCTCGGCGGTTCAGGCCGACGAGGTCATGGTGGTGGATGACCTGGCAGATGTGGTTGCCTATGCGGAACTGATTGGCGGGATCACCGCGTCCGCCGGCACGGCCGAGAGGGTGGAGAACCTGATCGTGTGGACCGGCTCGCTGGCCGGCTCCGAATCGGTGACCATCACCTACACGTTCCGTGCCACCGCGCCCGGATCGGCAGTGAACGTCGCATTTGTGGCACCTCCGGGGACCACGCCCGATCCTGATACGGGTGTCCCGGTTGACCCGGGAACGGGCACCCCGGTGACGCCGCCTGCCGAGTGTGTGGGACCCGAGTGTTCCCCCACCATCACCCCGGTGGTCCCGGTACCCACGGCGCCGCCCACCACTCCGGGGACGCCGCCGGTGACCCCCGCGCCCACACCGACTATGCCCCCCACAGGAGCTGACGCGGGTGTGGCGAGCCTGGTGGCCCTCGGCCTCGCGGCCGCAGGAATCCTGGCGTTCGGAGCGTCCCGGAGACGCCTGACCACTTCCCGCTAGGAGAACCGTGGAGGGGCCGCCTTCGGGCGGCCCCTCCCGTCGTCGTCAGCCGGAAAGGCCCAGAAGCGCGAGCACCCGCTCCGCGAGTGCCGCCGGTGCCTCCTCGGGCACGAAGTGCCCCGCGTCCGCAATCACCGCCTGTTCGAGGCCGGGAGCCCACTGAGCGGACATCTCCCATGCGCGGGCGTCGTACATGAGGTCCTCCGCGCCACGGACCGCGAGGGCCGGAACCTCGATCTCCTGATCGATCTTCTTCAGGTAGATCCGCATGTCACTCCGGAACGGGGAACTGGCCTGCCACCGCAGGATCTCCACCGCGCTGCGGGCCGCGAACGGCAGCTTGAGGGCCTCCGTGTACAGCTCGGCAGCCTCGAGAACCGCCTCCTGGTTGTGCGCCCACGTGCTGAGGAACGTGCGCACGCCCTCGCCCGAGACCAGCGATCGCTCGAGCACTCCCGGCAGCTTTCCGGCCTGGATGTAGGGGTTCAACCGGGAGGTGAGCAGCGTCTTGCGGTAGGCGTGCGGGTGGGGCGTACCCACCGCCACGATCCGGTCCGTCACCTCCGGCGCGTAGGAGGGCATCGCCCACGCCACGTGCGCACCCGCGCCACGGCCCACGATGGTGGCCCCCTCGTAGCCCAGCGAGGAGATCACTCCCGCCACGTCGAACGTGAACTTGGGGGTGTTGATCTGCCGGTGGGTCTTGTCCGAGGCGCCGAATCCCCTCAGGTCCATCGCGGCCACGTGGCAGCCGCCCTCGGCAAGGAGGGGTATCACCCCGCGCCACTCGTACCAGCAGCTCGGAAAGCCGTGCAGGAGCACCACCAGTGGGTCCCCCGGCTTCCCGGCGAGCGCCACATTGAACCGCGCGCCATTGGCAGCGACCCGCCGGTGCTCCCACGGCCCCGGCTTCATCACCACTGACGTGTCGGCCACCATGCTCACGAGGCTACCGGAGGAGGTGAGGCCCGGTACGGAAGGTGAGCCCCCGCCGTCGGAAATGAAGGGACTAGGAAAGGCCCTTCTGGATCATGTCCATCACGGAGGAGTCCGCCAGCGTGGTCACGTCTCCCACGGCGCGGTGCTCGGCCACGTCCTTGAGGAGGCGGCGCATGATCTTGCCGGAGCGGGTCTTGGGGAGCTCGGAGACGATCAGCAGATCACGCGGCTTGGCGATCGGGCCGATCTCCTTGGCCACGTGCGCGCGGAGCTCCGCCACCACGTCCGCGCCCTCGCCGGTCTCGTCCGCGCGCTCCACGGCCTCGGAACGCAGGATCACGAACGCCACCACGGCCTGGCCGGTGGTGTCATCGGAGGCGCCCACCACGGCGGCCTCGGCCACCATCGGGTGGGAGACGAGCGCGGACTCGATCTCCGTGGTGGAGAGGCGGTGCCCGGAGACGTTCATGACATCGTCCACGCGGCCGAGCAGCCAGATGTCGCCGTCCTCATCCTTCTTGGCGCCGTCGCCGGCGAAGTAGGTGTTCGGGAAACGGGACCAGTAGGTCTCACGGAAGCGGACGTCGTCGCCCCAGATCCCGCGCAACATGGAGGGCCAGGGCTCGGTGAGTACCAGGTAGCCGCCGGAGCCGTTGGGGACGGGAGTGCCGAGGTCGTCCACCACGTCCGCGGCGATCCCGGGAAGGGCGCGCATCGCGGAGCCGGGCTTGGCGGCGTTGATGCCGGGCAGGGGGCTGATCATGATGGCGCCGGTCTCCGTCTGCCACCACGTGTCCACGATCGGGCAGCGGTCCGAGCCGATCACCCGGCGGTACCACATCCACGCCTCGGGGTTGATGGGCTCGCCCACGGAGCCGAGCACGCGCAGTGAACTGAGATCGTGCGCGGCCGGGAACTCCTCGCCCCACTTCATGCAGGCGCGGATCGCGGTGGGGGCGGTGTAGAGGATGGTGACGCCGTACTTCTCCACGATCTCCCACCAGCGGCCCTTGTGGGGGGTGTCCGGGGTGCCCTCGTAGAGCACCTGCGTGGCGCCGTTGATGAGGGGGCCGTAGGCCACGTACGAGTGGCCGGTCACCCAGCCCACGTCCGCGGTGCACCAGTAGATGTCCGTCTCCGGATTGTGATCGAACACGTGGTGGAACGTGTAGGCGGCCTGGGTGAGGTAGCCGCCGGTGGTGTGGAGGATGCCCTTGGGCTTCCCGGTGGTGCCGGAGGTGTAGAGGATGAACAGCGGGTGCTCGGCCGGCACCGGGACGGGCGTGTGATCTGCGCTCTGCCGGTCCACGATCTCGTGCCACCAGACATCGCGGCCCTCGGTCCACTCCACCTCCCCGCCGGTGCGGCGGACCACCAGCACGTGCTCCACGGGGGTGTCCCCGCGCGAGACCGCCTCGTCCACGGCGGCCTTCAGCGGCATCGCCTTGCCGCGCCGGTTCTGGCCATCGGAGGTGATCACCAGGCGGGCGTTCGCGTCCATGATCCGGGAGTGGAGGGCCTCCGCGGAGAACCCGCCGAACACCACCGAGTGCGGCGCGCCGATCCGGGCGCACGCGAGCATCGCCACGATCGCCTGCGGAATGAGGGGGAGGTAGATGGCCACCCGGTCCCCGGTCTGGATGCCGAGCTCGCCCAGCGCGTTGGCGGCCCGGGAGACCTCGTCCTTCAGGCGGGAGTAGGTCCAGGTCTCGGACTCGCCGTCCTCGTACTCCACGAGCAGCGCGGCCTTCTCCCCGCGGCCCTCCTCCACGTGCCGGTCCACGGCGTTGTAGGCGGCGTTCAGGGTGCCATCGGCGAACCAGTGGGCCCGCGGCGCCTCGGACCAGTCGAGGACCTCGGTGAAGTCCTGCTCCCAGGAGAGGAACTCGCGCGCCTGATCGGCCCAGAACTGGATCCGGTCCTCCGCGGCCGCCTCGAAGAGCGCCGGGGTGGCGTTGGCCTGTTCCGCGAACTCCGGGGTGGGAGCGAACGAACGGCTCTCGTGCAGGAGGTTCTCGATGCTCTCGG
>JAUNRP010000014.1:16572-17000 GCA_030544165.1 bacterium | reverse complement strand
CGGAGCCGGTCGTGCTGCCGCGCGATGTACGCCAGAGCTTCCTCGGTGGCGCCGGATGCGGGCACGGTGGTGATGAGCGGGATCAGGGGATCGTGCGCCGCGGAGCGCACCACTTCCACATCCGAGTCACGAAGCGCCCGGAGGGTCACCCGGCCGTCGCTCAGTACGGGCATGGTGCGCGGCAGCATGTGCCCAGCCAACCACAGATGTCCTGGCGGAGGCGCTACAGAACGCCCGCAGCACTCCGACCGCATACCCGCCGCATTCCCCCGGGTGGGATGCCGTCCTCAGACGAACGTGCACTTTCCCGAAGAACGTGCACGTTTCAGGGCCTAGAACGGTCACATTCTTCGGGAAGTGGCACGTTCATGGGGAGAGGGGGTAGGCGGGGAAAGAAAGAGGCGGGGCGGCCCTCCTGGGACGCCCCG
>JAUNRP010000014.1:0-16562 GCA_030544165.1 bacterium | reverse complement strand
GAGGCGCCCGCCGGGAGCGTGCCGGCGGGCGGCGGGGGTGTGGGGGTGGGGGGTAATCTACCGTGGGGGGGCGCCCCTGGGGTGTCCCCCCGCCTCTCCTCAGTGAGACCGGATCAGCGGCTCGACTCCAACTCGCGCAGTGTGGCAGAGGACACCGAGGGAAGCGCATCGTGGTGGTGCGCATCGTGGGCAGCGGCGAGTTCGGCCGGGGTCACGGGCTCCACGCGGTCCTCGTAGAAGAACCGGGAGATGCGGGCACGGAGCTTGGAGACCTCGGGCTTGCGCTCCACGCCGTGGGCGTTGACCTCGGCCACCGACTCGAGCGGGGCGTTCGACTCGTAGGAGACGAGCGTCCACAACTCGTGCGGATCGAGCGGGCGGTGCACGGCGTGCATGGCACCGTCCTCGGTCTGCACGATCCGGCCGGTGGGCAGGCCGTGCAGGGCGAGCTCGCGGTCGCGGCGCTGCAGCGAGATGCAGATCCGCTTGGTGAGCATGAACGCGAGGACCGGGAAGAGGAAGAACCCCACGCGGAGCACCCAGGTGATCACGAACATGTCCAGGTGCAGGTGCGTGGCCATCAGGTCATTCGCGCCGGCAGCCACCAGCACGGCGAACGCGGTCAGCAGCGCCACACCGAAGGCGGTGCGGAACGGGGCGTTGCGCGGGCGGTCGAGCAGGTGGTGCTCACGGTTGTCCTTGGAGGCCAGCTTCTCGAGGAACGGCCACACGGCGAGCACGGTGAAGAGCAGGCCGGGGATGACCACACCGGGAACCAGGATGTTCCACGAGAGGGTGAATCCGAAGATCACGGACTCCCAGCCGGGCATCAGGCGCAGACCACCCTCCAAGAACAGCATGTACCAGTCGGGCTGTGCGCCCGCCGAGACGGGGGAGGGATCGTACGGTCCGTACGCCCACACCGCGTTGATGGAGAGCAGTGCACCCATCAGGGCGAGCACTCCGAACACGATGAAGAAGAATCCACCGGCCTTCGCGGTGTACACGGGGAAGAGCGGGTAGCCCACCACGTTCTTCTGGGTGCGGCCCGGGCCCGGGTACTGGGTGTGCTTGTGGAGCACCACGAACATCAGGTGCAGGCCCACCAGCGCCAGGATCAGGCCGGGGACGAGCAGGATGTGGGCGGTGAACAGCCTCGGGATCAGATCGGTGCCCGGGAACTCGCCGCCGAAGAGGATCAGGGAGGCGTAGCTTCCGATGATCGGGATCGAGCGGGCCACGCCGTCGGCGATCCTCAGGCCGTTACCCGAGAGGACGTCGTCCGGCAGGGAGTAGCCGGTGAAGCCGGCCAGGAGCCCGAGGATCATCAGGGTGAAGCCGATGACCCAGTTGATCTCGCGGGGCTTGCGGAACGCGCCGGTGAAGAAGACACGGAACATGTGGGTGACGATCGCGGCCATGAACAGCAGCGCCGCCCAGTGGTGGATCTGCCGCATGAGCAGCCCGCCGGTCACGTGGAACGAGATGTTCAGCGTGGAGGCGTAGGCGGCGGACATCCCAACGCCCTGCATCGAGACCGGGAGGGCATCCTCCGGGTAGTAGATGTGGGTCATCGACGGATCGAAGTACAGGGCGAGGAAGACGCCCGTGAGGAGGAGGACGAGGAAGCTGTAGAGCGCCACCTCACCCAGGAGGAACGACCAGTGATCGGGGAAGACCTTCCGGGCGAACTCCTTGATGGCCTTGCCGGCGCCGGTGCGCTGGTCCAGCCAGTCCCCGGTCTTGCCAGCCACGGTCACGTGCTGACCGCTCGGCTTCAGGGGCTTCTTGTTGGTCAGTGTGCTCACCTCTCACGCTCCCAGAAGCTCGGGCCGACCGGTTCGTGGAAGTCGGACGTGGCGATCAGATAGCCCTCGCTGTTCACCGAGATCGGCAGCTGGGGCAGCGGACGCTTGGCGGGTCCGAAGACCACACGCGCCTCGTCCGCCATATCGAAGGTGGACTGGTGGCAGGGGCACAGCAGGTGCTTGGTGTTCTGCTCGTAGAGCGCCACCGGGCAGCCCACGTGGGTGCACACCTTCGAGAAGGCGAGGATTCCGTGGTAGTTCCACTCCTCGCGGCCGGGGGAGACCCGCTTGATCTCGCTCGGGTCCATCCGGACCAGCAGGACGATCGCCTTGGCCTTCTCATTCAGGAACTCGTCCTCACCGGGGAGCTCGCCGAGATCGTGGGGGATCACGTGGAAGACGGAGCCGTTGGTCACGTCCGCCGCGCGGATGGGGCGGTTCTCCGGATCCGTGGCCAGCAGGCGACCCTGCTCACCGTTCGGGACGTTGCCCCACGCGGTGCGCTTGAAGACGTTGACGTCCCACTCCTCGGAGAGGCCACCCACCAGCGGCACCACCATCGGGAGGGGAGCCAGGGCGGCGGCGGTGATCACGGCACCCTTGAGGACGGGGCGGCGCGCCACATTGGCGTCGGCAACGCCGGCCTCGAGGGCGGCGACGGCGGCCTCGCGCGTCTCCTGGTCCGAGGTCTGCTCGTGGCGGTACTCCACCACCTCGTGGTCGTTCATCAGGGTCTTGGCCCAGTGGACGGCCGCGAGGCCGATCCCGAGCATGGCGAGGCCGAGGCCCACGCCGAGTACGGTGTTCCCGAGCCTCAGGCCCGTCTGGTCCTGGCCCGCGGGGAAGAGGAAGAACCCCACCACGCCCACGATCGCGGCCACGATCGACATGACGAGCAGGAGCACCACCTGGCGCTCACGGCTCTTGGCGTGGCCCGCGTCCTCATCGGAGAGGCGAGGGGGGTGAGGGGGGAGGCCGGGATTCTCGAATGCGGTGCCATCCTCGGAGAGGACCACCTCGGAGTGACTGGTGTTCTCGTTCACGATGACCTTGCTCCTACCCAGACGGAGATGGCGATGAGGGACCCGAGTCCGACGATCCAGACCCACACGGCCTCGGAGACCGGGCCGAGCGAGCCGAGGGTGAGGCCGCCGGGGGAGACGTCGTTCTGGGCATCGATGTAGGCGATGATGTCCCGCTTCCCCTCAGGGGTGATGGACGCATCGTTGAACACGGGCATCGCCTGGGGGCCGGTCAGCATGGCTTCGTAGATGTGGGTGGGGGAGGTGGCGGTGACGGGAGGAGCGATCTTGCCCTCGGACAGCGCGCCACCGGCGCCCACCGCGTTGTGGCACATCGCGCAGTTGGTGCGGAAGAGCTCCATGCCCTTGGCGGGATTGCCCTGCTCCGGGTCCACCTGATCGGCCGAGGGGATCGAGGGGCCCGGGCCGAGGGAGGCCACGTAGGCGGCCATCTGGGAGGTCTGCTCCTCATCGAAGAGCACCGGCTTGGCGGGCGCCTGGGCGGAGTTCGAGGCCATCGGCATGCGGCCGGTCCCCACCTGGAAGTCCACGGAGGCGGCGCCCACACCGATGAGCGAGGGGCCCACATCGGTGCCCTGGCCCTCGGAGCCGTGACAGTAGGCGCAGTTGGCGGCGAAGAGCTGCTGGCCTGCGGTGATATCCGCATCGCTCGCGCCATTCTGGGCATCGGCCGCCGGCACGATGGTGCCGTACAGCAGTGCCGTCATGAGGAGCGCGAGCAGCACGAGCACGCCCGGGGCGTACCGGCTGCGCCGGGGACTGGCGAGGGAATTCACGTCAGTTGTTCCTTCGGTCGTTAGCGGATGATGTAGATCATGGCGAAGAGGGCGATCCAGACCACGTCCACGAAGTGCCAGTAGTAGGACACCACGATCGCGCTGGTGGCCTCGTGGTGCCCGTACCGCTTGGCGGCGAACGTGCGGGCGAGGACGAAGAGGAACGCGATCAGGCCGCCGAGCACGTGGAGTCCGTGGAAGCCGGTGGTGATGAAGAAGACCGAGCCGTAGGACGAGGTGATGTCAAGGCCGTGCTGGTAGAGCGCGGCGTACTCGTACACCTGGCCGCCGATGAAGACCGCGCCCATGATGAAGGTGAGGGTGAACCACTCCACCACGCCCCACTTGCGGAAGTCCAGGAGGGACCCCGTGCGACGGGTCTGGAACCTCTCCGCGGCCCACACGCCCATCTGGCACGTGAACGAGGACGACACCAGGATCAGCGTGTTCACGGTGGAGAACGGAATGTCCAGGTGGTCCACTCCCGCGGGCCACTGATCGGCATTGACCGAGCGGTGCGTGAAGTACATCGCGAACAGGCCTGCGAAGAACATCAGTTCCGAGGCGAGCCAGACGATCGTTCCAACCGAAACGACATTCGGACGGTCCACGTGAACGTGGGCAGGGGCAACGGCAGATGGTGACGACACACGGACAGTATGGCGCATCAGATACGTTTTTCTCCCCCGGAACGGGCCGTAAGTCCCAAAGTTTCCGAAACTTGGGACGTTTCGGCCCCCTCGACGCGCCTGACCCCCCTCGAGATCGAGTTGGTTGGGCGGCCCTGCCCGCCCATGGCCCCTCGCGTGGATAGGATGACCTGCAGCCGAAGCGTGAGCCGCAGGAAGCGGCGGGATGGAGGAGACGAGCATGGCCGAGAAGACGATGGCCGAGAACGAGGAGTTCGCCGAGGTCCTGCTCTTTTCGGACGACTCCGCGACGCGAGCCGCCGTCATGGCGGCGATCGGTCGCCGTCCCGCCAAGGACCTCCCCCCGGTGCGGTGGGATGAGACCGCCACGGCCGCGGCCGTGATCGAGAAGGTGGCCGCCAAGAAGTACGACCTCCTCGTACTCGACGGCGAGGCGAAGAAGGAGGGCGGCATGTCCGTCTCCCGCCGCCTCCACGAGGAGATGTTCGACTGCCCGAAGGTGCTCGTGCTGACCGCCCGCCAGCAGGACGGCTGGCTCGCCAACTGGAGCCTCGCGGACGCCTACATTCCGGCGCCCTTCGAGCCGCGTGCGACCCAGGAGGCGGTCGCCCGCCTGCTCCGTTCGGCCGAGTGACCGCGCCGGTGAGTGCAGAGCGCTCCGACTCCACCTGGCCGGAGCTCACCGCCCGCCTGATCCAGCGCCAGGACCTGAGCGCGGAGCAGACCGGCTGGGCGATGGACCAGGTGATGGGGGGCAACACCTCACCCGTCCAGCTCGCCGGCTTCCTCACCGCGCTCGCCACCAAGGGTGAGACCACCCAGGAGCTCCGCGGCCTCGCGGACGCCATGATCTCCCACGCCCGCGAGCTCGAGGTCTCCCGGGACACCCTCGACATCGTGGGCACCGGCGGTGACCGGGCCCGCACCGTCAACATCTCCTCCATGGCGGCGATCGTGCTGGCGGGAGCAGGCGTGCCGGTGGTCAAGCACGGCAACCGGGCCTCGTCGTCGGCCTCGGGGTCTGCGGACTTCATCGAGGCGCTGGGAGTGGACCTCTCCCTCCCGCTCGAGGCGGTGGCCGAGGCTCTGGACGAGGTGGGGATCACCTTCCTGTTCGCCAACATGTTCCACCCCTCGATGCGCCACGCCGCCACCGCCCGCAAGGAGCTCGGCGTGGGGACCGTGTTCAACGTGCTGGGGCCGCTCACCAACCCGGGCCGTCCGCGTGCGAACGCAATCGGAGTCTCCTCCGCGCACCACGCGCCGCTCGTGGCGGGCGTGCTGGCCGAACGCGGCAACTCCGCCCTCGTGTTCCGGGGCCGTGACAACGGCCTGGACGAGCTCACCTCCACCACCGTCAACCAGGTCTGGCTGGTGGAGGACGGCGAGGTCACCGAGTCGGAGCTGGACGCCACCCGCCTCGGGATCGCCCCGAGCACCGTGGATGACCTGCGCGGCGCCGATCCGGAGTACAACGCACGGGTGGGCGCGGACGTGCTCGCCGGAGCGGAGGGGATCATCACGGACACGGTCCTGCTGAACGCCGCCGCCGGTCTCGTGGCCTACGGCGTGGAGGGGACAGAGGAGGGCAACCTCGAGGACCGCATGGTGGCGGGGATCGAGATCGCCCGCGACGCCGTCACCGGAGGCGCGGCGCTGGACGTGGTGGATCGCTGGGTGGGGTTCTCCCGGCGGCGCGCCCAGGCCTGACTAGCCGGGGCCTGACTAGTCGAGCCCGAGGTCGAAGGCCTGCTCGAGGTCGTGGCGCGAGTAGGAGCGGAACGCGATGTAGGTCCGCGTCTCCAGCACGCCCTCCACCTTGGAGATCTGATCGGCGATCACGTCCGCCAGCTCCTCGTGGTTCTTCACCCCCACCATCGCGATGAGGTCCACGTCCCCGGTCACGGAGTACACCTCCCGCACGCGCCTCAGTTCGGCCACCTCGGCGGCCACCTCCGGGATTCGGGAGGGTTCGGCCTGGATCATGACGACGGCGGTGATCATGGTGCTCCTTTCGCTCCCCCCATCATGCCGCCTCGAACGGGTCCGCCGCGGACAACCGGCCCGGTGGAAGCGAGAACGCGTGCCCGCCCGTGATCGGGTAGGCGATCGGCGGGCCCTCCTCCGAGACGCGCAGCAGCCGCACCCCGGGAGCGCGCAGCCACTCGATCAGCAGGTCCGTCTCCTCCACGGTGGCCGCCTCACCCATCCGCTCGGGCACGGGAACCACCTCCGCGGCGTTCACCAGCGCCTCCACGCACGCCCACGGGTCACGCCCGGGCCGCAGCACGTCCGCGCCCGCGAGCCGGCCCCACCTGGTCACGATCAGCTCCCACGAGTCCTTCCCGGGCCGCGCCGCCACCACCTGGGGCGAGAGCGCCAGGCCCCGGAGCCGCTCGCTGCGGCGGGCGCCGTCGATCACGGCACGCAACCGGTCCCGCGCCCGCGCCGCGTCCTCGTACCGCTGTTCGCTCGCCAGTTCCGCCATCCGCTCCCGTATTGCCCCGACGACGCGGCGGAGGTCTCCCCCGAGGGCATCCCGGGCCGCATCCACCGAGGAATCGTGGGGGATGGCCGCCGCCGGGTCCACGCAGGGCCCGGTGCACGCG
The DNA here is from genome assembly GCA_030544165.1 of bacterium. GTDB lineage: Bacteria > Actinomycetota > Actinomycetes > Actinomycetales > Actinomycetaceae > JAAZBW01. The sequence goes on along the minus strand of JAUNRP010000014.1, from coordinate 9,676 downwards.
CCGAGGTCCAGCAGCGCACACGCGCGGGCGCGGGCGCCGGGGATGCGGGGGAGGCGCGTGGAACAGGTGCGCAGCCCCGTGACCTCGGAGAGCGCCTCGAGTGCCATCTCCGCCTGCTTCCGCGAACCGAAGGGACCCCACACGTGGTCCACGGCTGCCACCTGGACCGAGCGGACGATCGAGAGGCGGGGGTGGGCCTCATCCGTCAGCCGGATCCACGGGCGGGAGGAGGCCCGGCGGGAGCGGCGGTTGTAGGCGGGCTGATGCTGATCGATCAGGCGGAGCTCGCGCACGCGGGCCTCGATCACGCTGCCGCACGGGATGGCGCGGACCTCCGAGGCGAGGTCCACCATCTCCCCAATCCGGCGGCGCTTCTCCGCGGAGGTGAAGTAGGAGCGCACCCGGCTGCGCAGGTCCGTGGCGGTGCCCACGTACAGCACCTCACCGCCGGGGCCCATGAACTGGTAGACGCCCGGACCCCGCGGCACGCCGTCCGCCAACGAGGACTTCCTGCGACGCGCCGGTGGGACCGGATCCGCGGCCGTGGCGAGGTCCTCGAGGTGGGTGACACCGAGCGGGGCCAGGCGGTCGAGCAGGCCGTGCAGTACGTCTGCCGTGGCCTGGGCGTCCGCGAGGGCGCGGTGGCTGGGCTGGACCGAGGTCCGGAAGATGCGCGCGAGCGTCCCGAGCTTGTGGTTGGGGACCTCATCCCGGGTGAGGGCGCGGCGTGCGAGCGCGAGCGTGTCCACGATCGGGGGAGCGGGCCAGGGGTGCCCGAGCTCCGTGCAGGCGGCCTTCAGGAAGCCCGCGTCGAACCGGGCGTTGTGGGCCACGAACACCACCCCGCGCCCGAGCCCGGACCACTCGAGGAAGCTGGGGAGCACCTCCTCGATCCGGGGGGCCTCCATCACCATCGCGGTGGTGATTCCGGTGAGCACCGTGATCATGGGCGGGATGGGCACGCCGGGATTCACCAGCGTGTTGAACTCCGCGAGGACCTCCCCTCCGCGCATCCGCACGGCCCCGATCTCCGTGATCTCGTGGGCTCCGGGCCGCCCGCCGGTGGTCTCCAGGTCCACCACCACGAACTCCACCTCGCGCAGCGGGGTGCCCAGCTCATCGAACGAGGCCTGCACGGCGCGCCCCTCCTGGCCCGTCCCAAGCGCGAGGCGGCGCCCGGGAGGGGGTGCGAAGGAGGAGCGGACGGACATGGGGGACACGTTACGCGCGGTGACTGACAGGAACGGGTGAGCACCCGCCGTCGGGAATGCGAACGCCGCCCCGGCCGGGTGGCGAGGGCGGCGTCCGGGCGGAACCTGCGGACCTAGGAGGTGCGCGGGTCCCCGGCGTAGATCTCCTCGATCACGCCCGCGTAGTTCTCGTGGACCACGTGGCGCTTCACCTTCATGGAGGGGGTGAGCATGTTGTTGTCCATGGTGAAGTCGTCATCGAGGATGCGGAACTCGCGGATGGACTCGGCGCGGGAGACCTTGCGGTTGGCGCGGTCGATGGCCATCTGGATGTGCTCGCGGACCTTGGGATCGCGGGCGGCGGTGTGCACGTCCATCTCGGGGAGGTCGTGGGTCTCGAGCCAGCGGGGGAGCGTCTCGGCGTCCAGGGTGATGATCGCGGCCACGAACGGCTTCTGATCACCCACCACCACCACCTGGGAGATGATCGGGTGGCTGCGCAGCGGGTCCTCGAGCATGGCCGGGGCCACGTTCTTGCCGGCCGCGGTCACGATGATCTCCTTCTTGCGGCCGGTGATCGTGAGGTAGCCGTCCTTGTCCAGCGAACCCACGTCACCCGTGTGGAACCAGCCGTCCTGGATGGCCGCGTCCGTGGCCTCCTGGTTGCGGTGGTAGTGCGTGAACACGCCGATGCCGCGCGTGAGGATCTCGCCGTCCTCCGCGATTCGGATCTCCGTGCCGGGCAGCGGCGGGCCCACCGTGCCCATCTTGGCCAGCTTGGGCAGGTTCACGTTGGTGGGGGCGGTGGTCTCGGTGAGTCCGTAGCCCTCGAGCATGTTCAGGCCGATGCCCTGGTAGAAGTTGCCGAGGCGCTCGCCGAGGGGGGCGCCACCGGAGATGGTCCACTCGAGGCGGCCGCCGAGCAGGGCGCGGAGCTTGGAGAACACCAGCTTGTCCGCGATCGCGTGCTGCGCCTTGAGGCCGGCGCCCGGACCCTCGGGGGTCTGGAGGGCGCGGGAGTAGGAGATGCCCACCTTGGCGGCCCAGCGGAACAGGTTGCGCTTGAGGCCCTTGCCCTGCTTGAGCTCGGCCGCGGTGTAGACCTTCTCCCAGATGCGGGGCACCGAGAGGAGGAGCGTGGGCTGGAAGGTGGCCATGTCACCCACGGCCGCCTTGGTGTCCGGGGTGTGGCCCATGGGGATGCCCTTGATGAGGGCGAGGACCTCCACGAAGCGCGCGAACACGTGGGCGAGCGGGATGAACAGGAGGGTGGAGTAGCCGGGCTTCTCGAAGATCACCGCGAGCTTCTGCAGGCCCTCCTCGGCGAGCTCGATGAAGTTGCCGTGGGTGAGCACCGCGCCCTTGGGGCGGCCGGTGGTGCCGGAGGTGTAGATGATGGTGGCCACGTCCGCGAGGCCGATCCCGGCGGTGCGCGCGTCCACGTCCGTATCCGAGATGCCGGACTCGGCGCCGCGGGCGATCACCTCGTCAAAGCCGCCGTTGGTGAGGACCCAGACGTCCTGCACGTTGTGGCCTTCCTCCTCGGAGCGGGCCTCCTCGAGGACGTCCACCAGCTCCTTGGTCTCCACGAACACGGCCTTGATCTCCGCGTCCTTCAGGATCCACTGCGCCTGGGAGGGCGAGGAGGTCTCGTAGATCGGCACGGGGATCGCTCCGGCGTACCAGATGGCGAGGTCCGAGATGGTCCACTCGAAGCGGGTGCGGGACATGATGGCCACGTGGTCACCCGCCTCGATGCCGGAGGCCATCAGGCCCTTGGCGATCGAGCGCACGAGGTCCAGGACGTCCGCGGCCCGGTGGTCCTTCCAGGTCTCGCCCTCCTTGGTGCGGTAGATCCCGAGGTCCGGGTTCTGTGTGGCGTGCCTGACCAGGTAGTCGGTGATCGAGGTGCTGGGGTCCACCTGGACCTGACGCTCGACGGTGAAGTGGGTGATGGTGGTCTCGTTGGTCACGAAGGCCCCTTTGCTCATAGGTGATTGGCGGAAATATTACCGGTTCTTGGGACCAAAGTCGCTCTCACTCGCGCGTTGGCCGTCCAGAGAGGTGCGATCTCGTAGGCTCGTGGTGCCGGGGCGATCGGACGCCCCACGGAGCGGTGCCACTGGGAGAAGGGAAACGCGGGTGCTCACCATCGGTGTGGATGTTGGGGGAACCAAGATCGCTGCGGGCGTGGTGGACGAGGAGGGCAGGGTCCTGGCCCACACCCGGATCGATACGGACGCGGAGAACTCCGAGATGATCGTGGGCGGGATCGTCCAGGTGATCACCGGCCTGCGCCAGAAGCACGAGGTGGGCGCGGTGGGCGTGGTGGTGCCGGGGATGGTGGCCCCCTCCCGCGACATCGTGCAGTTCACGCCCAACATCCCGTGGCGCAACTTCCCCCTGGCAGCCCGGCTCGCCGAGTACGTGGACCTCCCCACCGTGATCGAGAACGATGCGAACGCCGCCGGATGGGCCGAGTTCCGGTTCGGGCGCGGCCGGGACGTCTCCCACATGGTCCTCATGACGCTGGGGACGGGCGTGGGCGGCGCGATCGTGGTGGACGGCCACCTGCTGCGCGGCGCGTTCGGCGCGGCCGGGGAGATCGGCCACCTCAAGATGGTGCCGCACGGCCACTACTGCGGGTGCGGCCACGAGGGCTGCCTCGAGCGCTACGCCTCCGGGCAGGCGCTCACGCTGGCCGCCCGGCACCGCGCCGTGACCGATCCCGTGGGCTCGGCGCGGCTGATGGAGCTGGCCGGCGAGGGCAAGATCCGCGGGCCACACGTGACCCTTGCCGCCGAGGAGGGCGATCCCGTTGCCCTCGAGATCCTCGAGGAACTCGGCTACTGGACGGGCATGGCCTCGGCCTCCCTGGCCGCGGTGCTGGACCCGGAGCTGATCGTGATCGGCGGCGGCGTGGCGGACTCCGGCCACCTCTTCATCGACGCCGTCCGCGACGGCTTCCTCGATCACCTCTCCGCCCGCGGCTACCGCCAGGAGGCGCGGATCGAGCTCGCCCAGTTGGGCAACGACGCCGGCCTGGTGGGTGCGGCGGACCTCGCGCGGGTGTAGGCCTCCCTTCCCCGACGACGGGGGCGTGGGTTCCGTTCGTCAGTTCAGACGACGGCGCCCGGGCCGTCGTCGGGATCACGCCGCGCGGGGAGGGACAGGATCAGGGCCACGAGGCCGCCGGCGGCCAGCAGCGCGCAGAGCGCGGCGATGAACGGCGGGGCACTCGCCACGAACGCGATCACGATCCCCACGATGCCGGTCAGGAGCAGGAACCAGCCGAGGCGGGCCCTCGCCGAGATGCCGGTGAGCCCCGGGCCGGGTTCGGGGGGAACGAATGCGGTGTCGTAGTCGTCATCGGCCACGTAGTCGCGCGGGCCGCTGCCGGCGCCGCGGGCGGCAGCAGGGGTATCGAGTTCGCCGAGCTGCCTGGTGAGTTCGTCCCAGCGGGCGGCGAACTCGTCATCCGGTGCGTGACGGGTCATGCGCCCAGACTATTCCCGCTGGCGGTGCACTAGTGTGGGGCCGGTGTTCTACACCTTCGCCAAACTGACGCTGGGCAACGTGCTCAAGCTGTTCTACCAGCCGTGGATCCGCGGCGAGGAGAACGTGCCGGACGAGGGCGCCGCGATCATGGCATCGAACCACCTGGCCGTGATCGACTCCTTCTTCCTGCCCCTCATGCTGCGCCGCGAGCTGGCATTCATGGGCAAGAGCGAGTACTTCACGGGCAAGGGCCTGAAGGGGAAGCTGACGGCCGCGTTCTTCCGCGGCGTGGGCACCATCCCGGTGGACCGGTCCGGCGGCAAGGCCTCCGAGGCCGCCCTGAACACGGGCCTGAGGCGGCTGGGTGAGGGCAAGCTCTTCGGCATCTACCCGGAGGGGACCCGGAGCCCGGATGGCCGGCTCTACCGCGGGAAGACGGGCGTGGCGCGGCTCGCGCTCGAATCGGGTGCCCCGGTGATCCCGGTGGCGATGATCGGCACGAACGTGGCCCAGCCGATCGGGAGGGCGATCCCGCGCCTGCACCGGATCGGCGTGGTGGTGGGAGAACCCCTCGACTTCTCCCGCTACCAGGGGATGGAGAACGACCGGTTCGTACTCCGCTCCATCACGGACGAGATCATGTACGAGATCATGCGGCTCTCCGGCCAGGAGTACGTGGACGTGTACGCCGCCTCGATGAAGCAGAAGCTCGCGGATGCCAAGAAGTCCGAGGCGGGGCTCGAACTCACCCCCGGGCGGGTGGGCGCTCCCGGTGGCCGTCCGGTTCCCGAGGTGGTGGTCCCCGAGCCCACCGAGGAGGAACTCCGCGAGGGCCGCGCGAGGGTGGCCGAGCGTGAGGCCGCCGAGGCCGAGGCTGCGCCCGAGGGTGAGGTCGAGGACCAGGGCGGCGCCGTCGTCGTCGAGGGGGAGGGACCGGAAGCGGACGGTGCGCCCGGGGGCGAGGCGAGCGGGGAAGAAGGGCCCGGCACCGAGGGGCGCGCAACGGCATAGACTTCTGTGCGGAACCCTCACTCGGAACTGAAGGAGTCGCAACGATGGTCAAGCGCGTCGCCCTGCTCACTGCGGGCGGATTCGCCCCCTGTCTCTCCGCCGCGGTTGGCGGGCTGATCCGGCGGTATACGGAGGTCTCGCCGGAGACCGAGATCATCGCCTACCAGTACGGCTACCACGGCCTGCTGACCGGGAACTTCGTGGTGGTGGACGAGGCCGCGCGCGAGAATGCGGCGATCCTGGAGCGCTTCGGTGGCAGCCCGATCGGGAACTCGCGAGTGAAGCTGACCAACACGGCGAATCTGGTGGAGCGGGGGCTGATCCAGGAGGGCCAGAACGCGCTCGAGGTGGCGGCGGAGCAACTCCGCACGGACGGCGTGGACGTGCTGCACACGATCGGCGGGGATGACACGAACACCACGGCGGCGGACCTCGCGAAGTACCTCGAGGACCACGGGCACCACATGGTGGTGGTGGGCCTGCCCAAGACCATCGACAACGACATCGTGCCGATCCGGCAGTCGCTCGGCGCCATCACGGCGGCCGAGGAGGCCGCGGAATACGCGCAGAACATCGTGGGGGAGCACCGCTCCAGCCCGCGGATGCTCATCATCCACGAGATCATGGGCCGCAACTGCGGCTGGCTCGCGGCGGCGGCCACCCGGAAGTACCGGGAGTGGCTGGATACCCAGGAGTTCGTGCCCTCGATTGGGCTGTCCAAGGAGCGGTGGGACGTGCACGCGTTGTACGTGCCGGAGATGGCGCCGGACCTGGACCGCGAGGCGGAGCGCCTCAAGGCCGTCATGGACGAGGTGGGCAACGTCAACATCTTCATCTCCGAGGGCGCCGGCGTGCCGGAGATCATCCACGAGATGGAGGAGGCCGGCGAGGAGATCCAGCGTGACGCGTTCGGCCACATCAAGCTGGACACCATCAACCCGGGCAACTGGTTCGCGAACCAGTTCGCCAAGCGCCTCGGTGCCGAGAAGGTCATGGTGCAGAAGTCCGGCTACTTCTCGCGCTCCTCGCGGGCGAACGAGGAGGACCTGGAGCTGATCCGGTCCATGGTGGACCGCGCCGTGGAGGCCGCTCTGGCCGGGGAGGCCGGCGTGGTGGGGCACGATGAGGAGAACGGCAACGAGCTCTCCGTGATCGCGTTCCCGCGGATCGCCGGGCACAAGGCGTTCGACGTGTTCGAGCCGTGGTTCCGGGAGTTGTTGAATGGGATTGGGCAGCCGTTCACGGCGGATCCTCCGGGGAAGGTGCGGTAGCGCCTGCTACCACACGGTGTAGGTGACCGTCTCGCCCATTCTCACCGGGGTCTCCGCGGCGGGATCCTGGAAGCGGACCCGATCGAAGACGCCCTGGAACCAGAACTCCGGATCCGGCACGAGGCCGAGTTCGCGCACCGTCTCCTCCGCCTCATCCGCCGACATCCCGAACAGGTCCGGCATCTCCACATACGGCATGCCGAGGGAGAGCACCACGGTTACGGTGTCGCCCCGGTAGAGCTGGATGCCGTCCGCCGCTCCGGGCGACTGGCGGATCACCCTGCCCTCGGCCACCTCCTCGGAGTACTCCGGCTGGGCGAACTGGGCGAGGAGCCCCGCCTCCTCGAGGACCGTGGCCACGCCCTCCCGGTCCTGCCCGGAAAGGTCAGGGACGGCAACGGGTTCGCGCCCCTTGGACACCTCGAGGTTCACGATGGTGCGGTGGTCATAGGGCTCGCCGGGTGTGATCGGTGTGCCGTCCACGGTCGCGGAGATGAGGGCGCCCTCGGGGATCTCCTCGTGCCAGCTCTCCGTGAGCGTGGGTGCGCCGAACCGCGCGTCCGCGAGCGCCGTCTGGGCATCCTCCAGCGAGAAGGCCATCAGGTCCGGCATCTCGAACATCTCCACGCCGAGCGAGACAACGAGGGTCACCTCCGCCCCCTTGCGGGCCTCCGATTCCGCCTCCGGATCCTGGGAGATGACGCGGTTCTCCGCCACGTCGTCCGAGTGGACCTGATCGATCCTCGGCACGAACCCCTCGGCCTCCAGCAGGGTGACCGCCCGTTGGGACGTCTGGTTCACCACCCCCGGGACCGGCACGTGGGAGCCCGGACCGTAGAAGTAGTACCAGGCGAAGATCCCCCCGGCCACGGCCGCGAGGAAGAAGAGGGTGAGCAGGATGCCCTTCGCCCGGCTGCGGCGGCGCCTGGGGGTGACCTTCGCGGTCCCGGTGGGGGCGCCAGCGGCCTGCTCCGCGCGGATCTCGCCCACCGGGAGTGCCACGGTTCCGGAGGAGACCTTCCGGGAGAGGGGGGCAGTGTGATTTCCCGACGACGACGCCCCCGTTCCGTCCGTGGGCGCCTCTGCCCGGCGTCCGAGGGTGGGGTGGTCCAGGCCGGCGCGGGCCCGGCGCAGCATCGCGAGGGCCGACTGTCCGTCCTGCAGGCGGCCCATCGGCTCCCGGGCCGTCATCGCGGCCACGAGGGAGTCGATCTCCGCGGGGATCCACCTCACCTCGTTCGAGGGCGCGGGCACGGTCTCGTGCACGTGCCTCATCGCCACCTTGATGGGGAGGTCGCCGGTGAAGGGCTGGTGGCCCGTGAGCATCTCGTACAACAGGATTCCCGCGGCGTAGACGTCCCCGGAGGGCGAGGTCTCGCCGTCCGTGACGAGTTCCGGGGCAAGGTAGGCCACGGTGCCAAGGACAGTGCCCGTCGTCGCCGCAGAGGAGTCCGAGACCGCGCGGGCGAGGCCGAAGTCCGCCACCTTGACCACGCCCTCGGTATCGATCATGACGTTCTCGGGCTTGATGTCCCGGTGGACGAGCTCGCGGCGGTGGGCGGCGGCGAGGGCCTCGAGGACGTTCTCGGTGATGGCGAGGGACTCGTCCAGGGTGAGGGTTCCCTCGCGCTGGAGGCGGGCGCGGAGGTCCTCGCCCTCCACGTACTCCATGGTGAGGTAGAAGGAATCGTGCCAGAGGCCCTGGTCGTAGACGCCCACCACGTTGGGGTGGGAGAGCCGCGCTGCGGCGCGGGCCTCCCGCCGGAAGCGGGCCACGAAGTCATCGGACTCGGCGAGGTGCGAGTGCATGATCTTGACCGCCACCTCGCGGTCCAGGCGCCGGTCCACGGCGTGGTAGACGGTGGCCATCCCGCCCCGGGCGATGCGCTGGGTGACCTCGTAGCGGCCGTCCACGAGACGGCCGATGAGGGCATCGCCTGCAACCGGGTTCACAGGGCCGATCCTAGATGGCAGGCGGCTGCGGGTGGCCGAGGCGGGGCCGGGCGCGCGGACAACTGGTAATTTCGGTCTCGTGATCGATCCTGCGCTCGACCCGTCCTGGCTCCCGGTTCCCGATGCCGCCGAACTCCTGGGTATCCAGTTCCGCACGCTCCGCAACCAGATCCGCGATGGTGAGCTGGTGACCGTGCGGGTGGAGGGGCTCGAGGGGGCGCGGATACCCTCGGCGTTCATTCATGAGGGCGCGGAGGGTCCGGAGTTGGTGGACGGACTGCGGGGCTCCGTGACGCAGCTTCGTGATTCCGGGATGGACGACGAGGCGCTGACCCGGTGGCTCCTGGAGCCGAACGAGGAGCTCGGGATGTCTCCCGCGGCGGCGTTGGCGGCGGGTCAGAAGCACGCGGTGAGGCGGGCGGCGCTGGCGCTGGCACTCTGACCGCTGCCCGCCCCCTCCCATTTTTCGTGAAGGTGCGCCAGATTTTCGTGACGTGGCGGGTCAGGTCCACCGCCACTGGGGTTCGTCATTCCCGACGGCGACGCTCGGCTTTCCTCGCCCTCCCACCTTGATTGGGGGTGACGTTGTGTCCGCCCGATGGAAGATTTCCACAGGATTCGGGAAGCTCTGGCGTGGCTGTGGGGCGATGTCTTACGGTGGGCGTCATGGGGGCAGGAGCATGAGCCGGGTGGGCACCGTGGCGGCGGCAGTTGTGGCCGCTGCGGGGATTGGGCTCGCTGGCTGCGGAGGCA